>CAIUAC010001294.1 GCA_903896985.1 uncultured Sandaracinus sp. | reverse complement strand
GGAGTCGTCGTCCGCGACGGCGTCGAGCGCATCGATGGAGCGCGCGCTCAGCGTCAGCGAGGAGTGACTGATCTCGATCGCGGGCGCGGTGCGGACGTCGCGCGGAGGCTGCGCGGGCGCTGGCTGGCCGAGCGCTCGCCAGACGAGCCGCGCGACGACCTCCGGGTCGCGTGCCGCCGCGCCCTCGAGCGTCGCCGCGCCGAGGCGCTTGCCGGTCTCTGAGAGCTTCACGCCGCCCGCTCGCTCCGCCGTGAGGACCACCGGCACCAGCGCGCCACCCGGGGCCCAGCGGATCGACTCGATCGTCGCCGCGCCGTCCCGCCCGGGAAGCTCAGAGTCGACGACCAGCGCGCACGCCGGCACCTGCACGAAGCGGTCGATGGCGCGCTCGCCGTCCGAGACGCTCTCGGCGCGGAGCCCATGCCCCGAGAGCGCGCGCACGACGCGCTCGGCGAACTGCGGGTCCGCGTGCACGACGAGCACTGGCCCGAGCGACATCGAGTGGTGCGGATCCGCCGAGGTCGGTGCGCTCACGAGGTCGCCTCGCTGGCTGCGCGGGGGAAGGGCGCCTCGAGCCCGACGGGCGCGGCGATGCGCTCGAAGATTCGGCGCACCTCGAGGGCTGTTCGCGTATACGTCGCGGTGAGCACGTCGGAGCGTCGCATCCCGTCGCGGTCGCGCACCCCGAGCAAGCGCGCGACCTGCTCAGCGCGTCGACCGCCCGCCGCGAGCACAGGCTCACGCGTGTCGTCGAGTAGCCGCAGCGCCTGCTCCACGCTGCGCAGGAACGCCCACGCCTCGCCGAGCGCCTCGGCGTCGGAGGCGGTGAGATACCCGCGTGTGCGCAGCGCCGCGAGCGCGTCGAGCGTGCCGGGGAGTCGCACTGCGAGGTCCTCTCCGTGGCGCATCTGGAGGAATTGAACGACGAATTCGACGTCCACGAGCGCTCCGTGGCCGAGCTTCGGATGGTATCGGTCGCGCTTCTCGCCAGCAAGCTCTGCCTGCATCCGACCGCGCAGCCGCGCGAGCTCCGACGCCTCAGGGGCGCCCTGCTCGAACGCTGCGTGCGCGGCGATGGCGGAGACCTCGCGCCCTAGCTCCGCGTCGCCGGCGACGAGGCGCGCGCGCACGAGCGCCTGACGCTCCCACGGAGCCGCCTCGCGCTCCTGATAGCGCGCGAACGCGGCGCGCGAGACGACGAGCATCCCGTGCGAGCCGCTCGGGCGGAGGCGCGCGTCGGTCGAATATCCTGGGCCCTCCGCGTCCGGCTGCGACAGCAGGCGCATCGTGCGTTGCGCGAGCCGCGTCGCCCGCTCGGGAAGCTCGTAGTCCACGCCGACGCCCTCTCGATACACGAAGAGCACGTCGAGGTCGCTGCCGAAGCCGAGCTCCCGCCCGCCGAGCTTGCCGAGCCCGCAGATGGCGAGCGGCAGGTCCTCGGCATGCAGGTCGTGCGTCGCCTTCGCGAGCACGACGCGGAGCTGCGCCTCCGCGAGCGCCGTCAGGAGCCGTTCGACGCGCGGGGCGCCGACCTCGCCGGCGACGTGCGCGAGGCCGATGCGCAGCGTCAGCTCGCGCTTGAGCCTGCGCAGGGCGGCGACGACGCGCTCCGTGTCGGGGTCGCGCGCGTCGACGCTCGCGTGCATCGAGTCGATCTCCGCCTCGTCCGGGAGGCCTCCGAACACGAGCAGTCGGTCGAGCTCCTCCGGGTGTCCGACGAGCGCCGTCGAGAGCGTCGCGCTCGCGCCGAACAACCCGACGAGGCGTCGCGCGAGGCGTGGCTTCTCGACGAGCAGCTTGTCGTAGCCGACAGCCCCGCCGAGCCGCGTGAAGAAGTCGGCGAGGAACGAGAGCGCGCTGTCGACGTCGGCCGCCTCGCGCACGTGTCGCAGCAGCGCAGGGCCGAGCTCCGGCGTGCGCTCACGGCCGACCGCGCTGAGCGGTGCACCCGCCCGTCGCGCGAGCCGCAGCAGGTGCGCGGCCGCCTCGTCGGGGTCCGACACCGGCAGCAACGCCTGGGCCCGCTCCGCGACCGCGCTCGCTGACGCCCCGGACGCCACCAAGTCCGCGAGCTCCTCGAGCTCCTGGTTTGCCGCGTCCTCCGGGGTCTCCAGGCTAGCGAAGAGCTCCGCGACGCGGCTGCGCGCGGCGTCGAGCGTCTGCGAGAGCGCCTCACTGGACGCGAGCCCGAGCGAGCGCGCCATGCGCTCGTGCTCCTCGCTGCCAGGCTCGTCGAGCGCGTGCGTCTGGTAGCCCTTGCTCATGTGCACGCGGTGCTCGACGCGCCGGAGGAGCGACCAACCCGCAGCCAGGTCGCGCGCCTCGCGGTCGTTGACGATGCCCGCCGCGACGAGGCGAGAGAGCGCGTCCATCGTGCCGGCGACCTGCAGCTCGGGATGCCGCCCGCCCCAGATCAGCTGCAGCGATTGGACGAAGAACTCCGCCTCGCGAATGCCGCCGCGGCCGAGCTTGACGTCGCGCTCGACGTCCACGCTCAGCTCCCGACGCGAGCGTCGCAGCATCTCGGCGAGCTCGTGCGCGAGGCTGGGGCGCACCTCCCGTCGGAAGATGAACGGCCGCAGCGCGTCGAGCAGCACCTCGCCGAACGCCCGATCCCCCGCGATGGGGCGCGCTCGAAGCAGCGCCGCGCGCTCCCAGGTGCGCCCCCAGGACTCGTAGTAGCGCTCGCCGCTCGCCAGCGAATTCACGAGCGGTCCGCGCGTACCCTCGGGGCGCAGGCGCAGGTCCACGCGGAAGCAGAAGCCGTCCTCCGTCACGTCCGAGAGCGCCTGCGAGGTCGAGCTAGCGATGCGCGCGTAGACCTCGTGCACGGTGAGCTCGCGGCTGCCGCGCGCGTCCGCGTCGATGGCGCTGCGATCGACGTCGGCGTCGTCCGTCTCGTAGAAGAAGCAGAGATCGATGTCGCTGCCGAGGTTCAGCTCGTCGCCCCCGAGCTTGCCCATGCCGAGCACGACGAAGGGCACCAAGCGCCCGCGCGTGTCGCCGTCGGACGCGTCGCGCGGGACGCCGTGCCGCGCGAAGACCGTGCGGGTGCACGCGGCGAGGGCAGCGTCGGTCGCGGCGGCGGCGATCGCCGAGACCTCCGCGCTCGTGCGGTCGATGTCGGCGAGGCGCAGCACCTCACGGAGCGCGACCCGCACCATCGCTCGATGGCGCAGGCGGCGCAGCACGCGTCGAAGCTCAGCACCATCGCCGAGCGTCGCCGTCGCGTCCGCAAATTCCCCGCGGAGCACGTCGACGAGCGTCGCGCGAGCGAGGGGACGCGCGAGCACGTCCGGCAGGATGCCGGGCTCGCCGAGCACGAGCGGGAAGAGCGCAGGCGCATGCGCAGCGAGCGTCACGACCGCGTCTCGCAGCGCAGCCGAAGAGTCGTCGCCGCCCGCAGCACGATACGCGTCGAGCGCTGCCTCCGGGCTCATCGGACTGCTCCCGTCGTCGCAGGGCTCTCGGCGCGAGGCGGCAGCGGAGGCACCACGCCCGTCGCGGTGTCGTCGTCGACCCAGTCGCCGAGGCGATGCTCGGCGTCGAGCGTCGCGCGCATCACGAGTCGGCGCTCCGTGCCCGGGGTCGCGGACAGCCGCAACTCGGGGTCCACGACGATGCCCTCGTGCGGCCCGCCGGGGGCTCGCGCGAGCGCCTCGAGTCCACGCTGCGGGCCGAGGATGAACACCGCTGTGTCGACCGCATCGGCCCACAGGCCGCTCGGCGAGATCACCGTGACCGAGGCGCTCTTCTCGCTCGGGAAGCCCGTGCGCGGATCGAGGATGTGGTGGTAGCGCCGTCCCGCGTGCTCCCAGGTGTGCTCGTAGTCGCCGCTCGTCGAGACCGACGCGGGCCCCTCGACCTCGACGAACGCGAAGTAGCGCTCAGGGCTGCGGGGGTGCTGGATCCCGACGCGCCAGCCCCGGTCGCCGCGCTTGCCGCCGACGAGCACTTGGCCGCCGCCGTACAGCATGAAGTCGTGCAAGCCCGCCGCGTCGAGGATCTCCGCCATCCGGTCGAGCGCGTAGCCCTTCGCGACCCCGCCGAGGCCGATCGCCATGGCGGGCTCCCGTAAAAATAAGGTGCTTGCGGCCTCGTCGACGACGAGGTTCCGGTAGTTCCAGAGGGGCAGCTTGGCGCGGACCTCGTCGAGCGTCGGGGGGATCTGTCGACTATTTGGGCCGAAGTCCCAGAGCCCGCGGAGCGCGGCCCAGGTGATGTCGAACGCCCCGTCGCTCCAGCGCGCGACCTCGAGGCTCGCCTTCACGCACGTCATCAGCTCCGGCCCAACGCGCACCGGCGACCGTCCCGCCGCCGCGTTGACCCGCGAGATCTCGCTGCCCGGCTGCCACTCGCTGAGCAGCGCCTCGAGGCGAGCGACCTCGTCGAACGCGCGCTCTATCGCCGCGTGCGCCGCCGCCTCGTCTCGCGCCCCGGACACCGCGATGTGCCACGGCGAGCCCATCAGCGTACGGTCGCCTTCCGTCAGACGCGGGAGGCCCGTCGTCACGTCGACGGGCGGGCTCCCGGCGTCGGGCATCACGATGTCGATCTGTACGAGATCGTCTTGCGGCGGCCGACGCGGACGGTGTCCTGGGTCGTGCGCGAAGCCCCACGCCAGCAGACCCGCGACGACGATCGAGGCTCCCCAGAGCGCGGCAGCGCGACCCTTGCCCGCTTTGGACGGAGTCGCGCGCGCCGCCTTCTTGTCCCGCGCCATCGCTCAGGGAGCGGCTGGTGCGCCAGCCGCAGGCACCGTAGGCGCGTCAGCCGCAGGCACCGCAGGCGCGTCAGCCGCAGGCGCCGCTGGAGCGTCGGCCGCGGCGGCCACGCCCCCGTCGGCGTCGGGCTGCACGCCCGCGTCCTCGCCCGTCGCAGGCGCGTCGCCTCCGAGCGCCCCGCAGCGAAGGGTGAACGCGTCGAAGCCCTCGTCGGCGCGCGGCTCGACGCAGTCGGCCGCGATCGGCGCGTCTCCGCTCGGTGCCGCGGCGCCCGGCGCAGCCTCGTCGCCGGCGCCACCGCCGGACGGGCAGCGTCGCTCGAACGCGTCGAACGCCTCGTCCGGCCCCGGCACGTCGCAGTTCCCCTCGGGCGCGGCCACGCCCGCGTCAGCGGTCGTCGGAGCCGCGACCTCCGTGCCCCCGCCTTCGGGCGTCGGCTGCATGGACGACTGCCCTTCCGCTTGCCCCGGGAGCATGAACAGCGTCAGCGTCGGCCAGTACGTCGTGATGCCGACGCAGACGACGAAGATGCCGATGAACGGCAGCACGACCCGGTAGAGGTCCGGCACCGGGCGGTTGAAGCGGAACCCCGCGATGAAGAGGTTCAGCCCCATCGGCGGCATCAGGTAGCCGATCTCGAGGTTGATCAGGAAGACGATGCCGAGGTGGTACGGGTTGATCCCGAAGAACAGCGCGATGCCGCTGATGAGCGGGACGATCACGACGATCGCCGAGAAGATGTCCATCAACATCCCGACGACGAGCAGGAAGAAGTTCAGCGCGAGCAGGAAGGTGATCGGCGAGTCGATCAAGCCGCCCGCCGGGAGGTGCTGCGAGGCGAGCTCCGCGACCGCCTGCCGACACGTGCCGAGCGAGTCCGAGTGCGCCGCGAGGTACGCCTGCGCCTGTGGTCCGCAGGTCAGGCTCTCGAAGAGTTTGTCCGCCGTCTGCGCTTGCACGAAGAAGAACGTCAGCACGGTCGCT
>CAIUAC010001293.1 GCA_903896985.1 uncultured Sandaracinus sp. | reverse complement strand
GAACGACCGCGAGATGATCGTCGTCACGGAGCTGCCGTATCAGGTCAACAAGGCCGAGCTCCTCAAGAAGATCGCTGAGCTCGTCCGCGAGAAGCGCATCGAGGGCATCAGCGACCTCCGCGACGAGTCCGACCGTGACGGGATGCGTATGGTGGTCGAGCTCAAGCGCGACGCGCCGGGGCAGATCGTGCTCAACCAGCTGTATCAGCTGACCGCGCTGCAGACGACGTTCGGCGTCAACACGCTCGCCATCGTCGCGGGTCAGCCGCAGATGTTGAACCTCAAGCAGGCGCTCGAGCACTTCATCGAGCATCGCCGCGAGGTCGTCACGCGCCGCACGCGCTTCGAGCTTCGTGCGGCGCTCGCTGCGCGCGAGATCATCGAAGGCCTCGGCATGGCCACGACCGAGATCGACCTCGTGATCCGCACGATCCGCGAGTCGCCCGATCCGGAGGTCGCGCGCGAGCGCTTGATGCAGCTGCCGCTGCGCGGGCTCGAGGAGTTCGTGCGCCGTGCTGGCCGCCCGGAGAGCGAGATCACGCTCGCGCGGGAGCGCGTCGACTACCGGCTCAGCGAGCGGCAGGCGAAGGCGATCCTCGACATGCGCCTGTCGCGCCTCACCGGGCTCGAGCGCGAGAAGCTCGCGGCGGAGTACGGCGAGCTCTCGGATCGCATCGCGTACCTCGAGTCGATCCTCGCGAGCCCCGCCGTGATGCAGAAGGTCATCGCCGACGAGCTTCAGGAAATTCGCGACCGCTACGGCGACAAGCGCCGCACGGAGATCGTCCCGCAAGAGGGCGAGATCGACATCGCCGACCTGATCGCCGACGAGGAGGTCGTCGTCACCGTCTCGCACCTCGGCTACATCAAGCGGGTGCCCGTCACCGAGTACCGCGCGCAAGGGCGCGGCGGGCGCGGGACGCGCGCGATGGACACGCGCGACGAGGACTTCGTCAACCAGATCTTCGTGGCGACGAACCACTCGTTCATCCTCGTGCTGAGCGACAAGGGTAAGGCGTACCTCAAGAAGGTCTACGAGATCCCGCCCGCGTCACGCACCTCGCGCGGGCGCGCGATCGTGAACTTCGTCGGCATGGAGCCGGGCGAGAAGGTCGCGGCGATCGTGTCGGTGAAGGAGTTCACCGAGGGCGCGTTCATGCTGACGTGCACGCGGCTCGGCACGATCAAGAAGACGAGCCTCGACGCGTACTCGAGCATCCGGCAGACGGGCATCATCGCCGTGCTGATCGACGAGGGCGATGCGCTGCTCGCGGCGCGCGTCGTGCCTGAGAACGCGCAGGTCGTCATCGGCACCGCGCGCGGTATGTCGATCTGCTTCGAGGTGACGGATGTGCGGGCGACCGGGCGCGTCTCTGCGGGCGTGCGCGGCATCGACCTCCGAGACGGCGATCAGGTCATCGGCATGGACGTCGTCGAGGACGTCAGCACGCAGCAGGTGCTGACGGTGAGCGCCAAGGGCTACGGCAAGCGCACGCCGGTCAGCGAGTGGCGCATCCAGAACCGCGGCGGCATCGGCATCATCGCGATGGACGCGAGCGAGCGGAACGGCGACGTCGTCAAGCTCTGCCTCGTGCAGCCGGATGATCAGCTGATGGTCATCACGGACAAGGGGCAGATCATTCGCACGCACGTCTCGCAGATCCGCGAGACAGGGCGCAACGCGCAGGGCGTGCGCGTCATCCGACTCGGCGAGGGCGAGCGCGTGATGGACGTCGAGCCGATGGCCGACAAGGAAGAGGACGCGGGCGTCTCGCTCGTCCCGGCACCGCTGGAGAGCAACGGTCCCGAGGCGGCAGACGGCAGCGAGGCCAGCGTCGTCGAGGCCAGCGCGGTCGAGCCGGACGCGGACGGCGGCGAGCCAGGCCCGAGCGGCTCGGGCGACGACGAGTAAGCGGTGACGGCGGGGGGGCGCAGTGAGCCGTACCTCGAGGCGCTTCGCCAGGAATTCCCTGGGCTGCGCCTCGTGCAGAAGCGCGGCGATGCGTTCTCTCGCGTCGTCGACGGCGCGCTCCGCGTCGTCACGCTCGGGGGGCAGTCGGCGTATCTGACGCGCTACGTCACCGTGATGGGGCAGACGATCTACGTGCCGGGTGGGTGGGCGGCGCGGGACGACCTCGAGCGCTACTGCGTGCTGCGGCACGAGGCGGTGCACCTCCGGCAGGCGCGGCGCTACGGGCGCGTCGGGATGGCGCTCCTCTATCTGCTGCCGATCGCCCCGCTCGGGCTCGCGTGGGGGCGCGCGCGCCTCGAGTGGGAGGCGTACGCGGAGACGCTGCGGGCGACGGCGGAGGTGCGCGGGATCGCGGCGCTCGATGCGCCGGAGCTGCGCGCGCACATCGTCGCGCAGTTCACGGGGCCGGCGTACGGCTGGATGTGGCCGTTCCCGCGGATGGTCTCGCGCTGGTTCGACGCCGTCGTCGCAGAGCTACGAACAGCTGAATTCTCCGCTACAGAAGTAGAGACACGGCGCGAGAGCGAGTAGACACTCAACTCAGTTATGTCCGGCCCCGTCCTCGGCATCGATCTCGGTACCACCAACTCTGTCGTCGCGGTCGCGATGGGCAGCGAAGTGCGCGTCCTGCGCGATGCCGAGGGGAACAGCCTCGTGCCGTCCGTGGTGTCCTTTCACCCGAACGGCGAGGTCCTCGTCGGCTACCCCGCGCGCGAGCGGCGCCTGCTCGACGCGAAGAACACGATCTACTCGGTCAAGCGGCTGATCGGGCGGCCGTTCTCGAGCGACGAGGTCACGCGCGCGCGGGAGCGCTTCCCGTTCGTGCTGTCGGCGAGCCCGCAGACGGGCATGACGGTCGTCGAGGCGCGCGGCGAGACGTATCCGCTGCCGGAGATCAGCTCGTTCGTGCTGCGCAAGGTGCGCGACGTCGCGGAGGCGGCGCTCGGCGTCGACTGCACGCGCGCGGTCGTCACGGTGCCGGCGAACTTCAACGAGCTTCAGCGCAGCGCGACCAAAGCGGCGGGGCGCATCGCCGGGCTCGACGTGCTCCGCATCTTGAACGAGCCGACGGCGGCGGCGCTCGCCTACGGCTACGGACGCGGCTCGCACGAGCGCATCGCCGTCTACGACTTCGGCGGCGGCACCTTCGACCTGACGATCCTCGAGCTCTCGGGCGACGTCTTCGAGGTCATCGCGACCGCGGGCGATACGTTCCTCGGCGGTGACGACATCGACGTGCTCGTCGCCGACGAGATGGCCGCCATGGCGCTCCAGCACCACCGCTACGACCCGTGCAAGGACCCGCAGGCGTACGAGCGCCTGCGCG
>CAIUAC010001292.1 GCA_903896985.1 uncultured Sandaracinus sp. | reverse complement strand
GCAGGCGCGAGCAGCAGAGGGCGTGCAGGCGCGAGCAGCAGAGGGCGTGCAGGCGCGAGCAGCAGAGGGCGCGCAGGCGCGCTGAGCGCAGGCTTCACGCTGCTCGAGGTCCTCGTCGCGGTCGCGATCTTGGGGCTCGCGCTCTCGTCGATCTTCTCGAGCGAGGCGGGCGCGATCAAGGTCGCGAACCGGGCGCGGCGCACGTCCTACGCGACGGTGCTCGCGCGCTGCAAGCTCGGCGAGATCGAAGAGAAGGTGATGAAGGACGGGCTGCCCGCGGTGTCGGCGTCGGACACCGACGAGTGCTGCGATGGGGCGGAGATCGAGGGCTTCACCTGCGACTGGTCGATCGAGCGCATCGTGCTGCCCGACCAGGGCGAGCAGGAGGGCGGCGTGCTCGACGAGGCGGCGGGCGGCGCGGCGGGCGGAGGCGATCCGCTCAACGGGCAGTCGCTCGAGTCGATGATGTCGGGCGGCGGCGCGGCGATGGGCGGCCTCTCCGAGATGGCCATGTCCTACACGTATCCCGTGCTCAAATCGACGATCGAGGAGCAGGTGCGCCGCGTGACGGTGACCGTGCGCTGGCAGGAGGGCTCGCGCGAGCACTCGTTCGACGTCGTGCAGTATCTGGTCGCTGACGCCGCGGTCGCGGCGGGCACGCAGGACGCGATCGATCAGCTGATCAACGGCCCGCCGCCGGGGCAGCAGTGAGCGTGCGCCGATGACCCAGACGCGCACCCGGCGGCTCGGTATGTCGCTGATCGAGGTGATGATCTCGGTGGTGATCCTCTCGATCATCTCGCTGCTGATCTACTCGGGCTTCGTGCAGACGACGCGCAACAAGGCGCGCGTCGAGGGGCAGACCGATCGCGCGCTCGAGGTCACCGGCGCGCTCGAGCGCATGGCGCGTGAGCTTCAGTCGGCGTTCGTGTCGGCGCAGCTGAACCCGAGCCCGAGCCTGCAGGTCGTGCACACGGCGTTCGTCGGCACCGACCGCGGCTCGCGCGATCGGCTCGACTTCACGTCGTTCTCTCATCAGCGCCTCTATCGCGACGCGAAGGAGTCGGACCAGAACGAGCTCTCGTACTTCGTCGCGCGCGATCCGGACGCGTCCGACCAGCGCGTGCTCGTGCGGCGCGAACAGGCGCGCATCGACGATGATCCGCAGCGGGGCGGCACCCTGCAGGTCGTGCTGCACGACATCGACTCGCTCGAGTTCGAGTACCTCGACCCGACGACGAACGAGTGGGTGCGCTCGTGGGACACCGTGCAGGGCACGGCGCAGCCGAATCGCCTGCCTGCGCAGGTGAAGATCATCCTCGGCGTGATCAGCCACGAGGGGCGCCGCACGATCCAGAAGATCGGCACGCGCGTCAGCCTGCCGATCCGCTATGGCCTCAACCACGCGACCTACAGCCCATGAGCGCGCAGGCTCAGAGGCGCCGTAAGCGCAGGCGCGGCGCGGGGGTCGCGCAGCAGCGGGAGGGCATCGCCCTCGTGCTCGCGATGACCGCGATCGCGGTGCTCGGCGTGATGCTCGCCGACATGCACGAGAGCACGAGCACGGCGTTCGTCGTCGCGAGCAATCAGCGCGACACGCTCCGCGCAGAGTTCCTCGCGCGCAGCTCCATCGACCTCACGCGGATGCTCGTGATGCGCGAGCCCGCGATGCGCGCGACCATCGCGCCGATCTATCAGCTGCTCGTCGGGCGCCCGCCGCCGCAGCTGCCGGTGTGGGTCTACGCGGACGAGCTGCTCGGCCCGTTCTGCAACCCGGACGGCGCGAACGGCGGGCTCGACGCCGCGGGCATCGACTCGGCCGCGGTCGAGGGGCTCGGGCACATCGGCGGGTCTTGCTCGGTCGTCGCGGTCGCCGAGAACAGCAAGACGAACGTCAACGACCCGCTGAACCTCAACGCGGATCAGGCGCGCAACAGCATGGCGATGCAGGTCTTCGCCATGACCGGCGGCTATCAGTCGCCTAGCTCCTATGACCCGCTCTTCGAGCGGCGCGACAGCGAGGGGCAGTTCAACTCGCGCCTCGACGTGATCTCGTCGCTCGCCGATTGGTGGGACTCGGATCAAGAGCGCACGCAGTTCGATCCGGGCGCGGCGACGGTGACCTCGAGCGGCGGCGAAGAGGAGATCTATCGCCGCTACCGCGACCCCTACATGATCAAGAACGCGCCCTTCGACTCGCTCGAGGAGGTGCGCCTCGTGCGCGGCATCACCGACGACTTCTGGGCGACGTTCGTGCAGCCTGATCCGGACGATGTGCGCTCGGAGCGGATCACCATCTACGGCTCGGGCGCGGTCAATCCGAACGAGGCGCCGCCGGAGGTGATCCTCTCGCGCCTCTGCTCGTTCCGTGGCGTGACGGAGCAGCCGCTCTGCATGGACCCGCTCGAGGCGGCGAAGTTCATTCAGCTCGTGCGCACCGTGCGCTCGATCTTCCCGGTGCCGTTCTTCACGCGCTCGAGCGACCTGATCGCGTTCGTCGAGGGCAAGGGCGGGCCGAAGGACCTCTATCCGCTCCTGCTCGCGATGCTCGGACCGGAGAGCCCGCTGATCTTCCGCCCCGTGACGATCCCCGGCGATCAGCGCGCGGGCGTCGACGGCGCGTTCGTCACCGCCGCGCGCATCCTGACGATCCAAGGCGAGGGACGCGTCGGGCGCGCGAGGGTGCGCATCCGCACCGTCGCCAACTTCCACGATCGGTGGACCCCGCCGCCGCCGAACGCTGGCTCGATGCCCGCGCTCGGGATCTTTCACTACTACCGCATCGACTAGGTCCGAGGAGATCCACGCGCATGGCCAGGATATTGGGGCTCGATGTCGGCACGACCGCGGTACGCGGCGCGGTGCTGCGCACGGCTCTTCGAAAGGTGGAGCTCGAGCGCTACGTCGAGGCGCCGCTGCGCGCGCCGCAGGACGGGGGCGTCGAGGGGCCCGCGGGGCGGGCCGATGCGCTCGCGAGCGCGATCCGCGAGGTGCTCGCCGCGGTCGGTCGAGCGCCGGACGGAATCGTCGTCGCCATCCCGGGCGAGGACGCGTCGGTGCGGCCGATCGAGCTGCCCCTCGCGGCGCAGAAGCGCCTCGCGGAGGTGCTGCCGTTCGAGCTCGAGGCGGTGCTGCCCTTCCCGACCGAAGACGCGGTGATCGACCATCAGCTGATCGGCAAGGACGGCGTGCGCCTGCGCCTGCTCGCCGCCGCCGCCCCGAAGGCGCGCATCGCGAGCCTGCTCGCGGAGCTGCGCGACGCGGGCGTCGTGCCGCAAGAGATCGCGGTCGGCGCGGCGGCGCTCGCCGGGCTCGTCGGGCTCGTGCCGGAGCTGGCGGGGCCGGGGCCCTTCCTCGTGCTCGACGTCGGCGCCCATCACCTCGACGTCAACATCCTCCACCACGGGCGCACCGAGACCGCGCGCACCGTCACCGCGGGTACGGCGGGGCTGCCCGGCAACGAGGGCGAGCTGACGCGCGCGCTCGTGCAGACGCTCGCGAGCTTTCGCGCGGGGGGCGCGCCTGCGCCCGTGAAGGCCTTCGTCTGCGGCGGGGGCGCGCTCGTCGAGGGGCTGCTCCCGTGGCTGGCGAGCAAGCTCGACGGCGCGGAGGTCGTGCAGCTCACGCTGCCGGCGGGGCCGGGCGCCGACGAGGCGGTGCGGCCGCTCTTTGCGCGCGCGGCTGCCCTCGCGGGGCGCACGCTGCTCAAGGGCAAGCGCCTCGACCTGCGGCAGGGCGAGTTCGCGCACCGCCGCGCGATGGGCGCCCTCCAGGCGCAGATCCCGCTGATCGCCGCGTGCACGGCGGCGGTGGTGTTCGCGTTCGTGTTCTCGACGTGGTCGAGCTATCGCCTGCTCGACGAGCGCCGCGGGACGCTCGAGACGGAGCTCGCGCGCGTCACGCGCGAGTCGTTCGGCGAGGAGACGCGAGACCCCGCGCGGGCCAAGCGCCTGCTCGACGGGCGCACGGGGCCGCAGGATCCGCTGCCGCGCTTCGACGCCTTCGACGCGCTCGACGCGGTGAGCCACGCGATCCCGAGCGACGTCGTGCACGACACTCGCCGCCTCGAGATCGAGATCGGCGTCGGCGAGCGCGAGGGCAAGCTCGAGCTGCAGGGGACCGTGCAGGACATCGCGGAGCGTGACCGCGTCGTCGAGGCGCTCGAGGCGCACCCTTGCTTCCACGACCTCGAGAACGGGCGCACGAGCCCGGCGTCGGGTCAGGACCGCATCAACTACACGGTCGCGGGCGTCATCAACTGCGGGACGCGCCCCGCTCCCTCGAAGAACCGCAACCGGAGGCGCGCCAATGAGTAACCTGATGGAGTCGCTCCGCCGCAGCTGGCAGGGGCTGAACGAGCGCGAGCGTCGGCTGATGTCGCTGATGGGCCTGACCTTCGTGGGCCTGGTCGTCTTCGGCATCTTCTACCTGTCGCAGAGCGCCGTCAGCGAGGTCGAGGCCGAGAACGATCAGCTCGCGACGGCGCTCGCCGACATCGGGCGCGCCCGCACGCGCCTGCAAGAGCGCGCCGCCGAGCGCGACGCCGCCGAGCGGCGCTACGCGACGCGGGCGCCGGCCCTCGGCAGCTTCGTCGAGGCGAGCGCGCGCGACAACCAGCTCACGCTCCGGGAGGTCGTCGATCAGCCGGAGGAGGTGACCGGCCGCTACACGCGGCGCGCGGTCAACGTGCAGCTACCGAACGTCAACCTTCGCCCGATCGTCGACCTGATGGCCAGCATCGAGAACAGCACCTATCCGGTCGCCATCGAGCAGATCCAGGTCGAGCACTTCCAGGCGGGCGACCAGTACAACGTCAAGCTCGGCGTCGTCGCCTACGACCGCGCAGCCGCCCCGGGCGGCCCCACCAAGAACGTGCCGGTGCGCCCGGCGAACGGCGCAGGACCCCCGCGACCATGAGCCCGACCGCACGACACCGACTGCTCGTCTGGGTGGGTTACCCGGCCTTCGCGGTCTTCGCGTTTCTCCTGTCCGTGTACTGGACGTTCCCTTACGACCGCGTGCGCGACTACGTCGTGCAGGAGGTCGAGCAGCCGGTCGGTCCCGGCGGCACTCGGCACGACAGCGGGATGCGGCTGCAGATCGACGAGCTCTCGCCGTCGTTCCTCACGGGCGTCGTGCTCGAGGGAGTGCGCTTCACCAAGCTGCCGACGCCGACGCCTGGCTCGACGGGCGATGAGAAGCCGATCGTCGTGCAGGTCGAGCGGCTCTCGGCGCGCATCTCGCTGCTCGCGCTGCTGAGGGGCACGAAGGCGGTGAGCTTCGACGCGGAGCTCGGGGGCGGCGAGATCGAGGGGGAGTTCGCCCTCAGCGAGGACGAGACGCACCTCGAGGCGACGGTCGACGCCGTGGAGCTGCGGCAGCTCGGGGTCATCTCGGCGCTCGTCGGGCTGCCGGTCTCCGGCGTGCTCGGCGGCACGGTCGACCTGACGATCGGCAAGGAGACGGCCGCGACCAAGGGCGGCATCGACCTCTCGATCACCGGGCTGGTCGTCGGCGATGGGCGCGCGAAGCTGAAGCTCGAGGGGATGGGCCCCGAGGGGCTCAGCGTCGGGCGGATCGAGGCGGGCAAGCTCGTCATCAAGGCGACCGTCGAGGCGAGCGTCGCCAAGTTCACGCAGCTCGGCACGACGGGCGGACGCGACCTCACGGTGCGCGGCACCGGACAGCTGCGGCTCGTGCAGCCCGCGCGCCTGTCGCGCCTCGAGCTGCTCGTGAACGTGAAGTTCGCGGACGCCTTCAAGACGCGGGACGACCGCACGCGCGGGCTCTTCGCGATGCTCGACGTCATCCCGCGGCTACGCGCGGCGCGCACGCCCGACGGCGGGCTGCAGTGGCAGCTCACGGGCGCGTTCTCCGGCTCGCTGCGCGCGACCGCCGCCGGCGCGGTGGCGATGCCGCGCTGACGGACCGGTTCAGCGCCCCGGATTCTCGCCGTTGGGCATACTTGGTCTGTATGCCTCCTCACCATCCTCCCAAAGACGCGGGATGAGCCACGCGGCGGGCCGCTGCCTCGCCCTCGCGCTGCTGCTCAGCGCGGCG
>CAIUAC010001291.1 GCA_903896985.1 uncultured Sandaracinus sp. | reverse complement strand
CGCCGCGCTGAGCTAGCCGGGCCAAGACTGCGTTCGCGCGAGCTTCGGCGCCGAGCGCGCGAAGCGTCGCGGCGAGGCGCATGGGGCCCTGCTCGCTCTCCGGTGCGGCCTCGGCGGCATGCTCGTATGCGGCGACGGCGGTCGCCCGGTCGTCACGCAGAAGCGCCACGTCCCCACGCGCCAGGAACGCGGCTTCGGACTCCGCGTCGAGCTCCAGCGCGCGGGCGACGGCCGCGTCGGCGTCCTCGAAGCGCCCCGCGCGCGCCAGCGCCACCGCGAGCCTGGCGAGCACGAGCGGGTCCTCCGCGGCACCCGCGAGCGCGAGCCGATAGAACTGGACGGCCTCAGCCCAGCGCTGGTTGGAGCTCGCGAGCTCTGCCCGCACGAAGAGCTCGTAGGACGTCGGGGACACGAAGGCCCCGTCCGTGCGCTCTCCGCCGAGCCGGCGCGCGACCCGGGCGCTCGCGTTTGGCGCAGCGCACGCCCCGAGCAGCCCGAGGAAGAGCCCAGCGCAGAGCCCGGCGAGCAGCGCCGCGCGCGCCGTGGTCAGGGCCCGCCGTCCAACGGCAGCGACGGGTCCATGTTCGCGCACTCGAGCTCGAAGCCCGCTGCGCACATGATCGGAAAGTCCTGCTCGACCCCGCCCCGCAGCGGCCACGGCAGCGTGATCGCGCCGATGCCGATACGGTCGGCGCCGTGCAGCACGGTGCCGTAGGCGGTGGGATCGTACGCGCCCGGGCTGTCCGCTTGGCTCGTCGCGAAGACCGGCAGGCTGACCATGAACCCCGCGCTCGTCACCTGCGCGTGCGAGCGAACCCACGCCCCGTCGTAGCGGATGACGTACTCGCCGACCGCACCGATGAATGTGGCGACAGCCCCGTCCTCGTACTTGCAGCACTGGATGCCCCCACAGTCATCGAACGAGCACCCAGGCGGCAGTTCCGTGAAGCGCGCGGGCGCGGTCGGGCGAACCACGACCTCCAGCTGGTCCACGGCGTCGAGCAGCACGGCGGGCGCAGCGGGCGTGCTGACCGTGCGCACCCGCAGCGTGAAGGACGGCGCGGGCACGACGGTGGTGCCGCAGCCGGCGAGGGCCGCGACGAGGGTGAGCGAGAGAGCCGAACGCGAAAGGGTGGTGGGCATCGAGGTCGTCTCGCTCAGGGGGCCTGGATGGGAGGGATGGGAATGCCAGCGGGTGGGCCGACCTCGGTGCCGCCGGAGCTCGCGGCGACCGCGATGATGACGACCGTCGCGACGACGACCGCCGCCGCGCCGCCGATGACGTACCAGCGCGCGTAGAGCGGCGTGCTGTCCTCGCTGCTGTCAACACCGCCGTCGAACGCGCCGCCGCCGCTTCCGCCGCTGCTGCCTCCGCCGCCCGACCAGCCGCGCGCGGACTCGAGCGCCGAGAGCGTCTCCGGCTCGGGCTCGAGATCGAAGTCGGCGCGCTGTGCGCCCGTCTCCGGCACCTGCACCATGCGGCTCGACGTGCGCCAGCCGCGCACCGTCACGACGACGTTGTAGCGGCCTTGCGGCAGCTCGATCGGCGCGATCGGCGCGTGCCCGACCTCGCGTCCGTCGACCGTCACCAGCGCGTCGTCGACGTTGGTCACGATGAGCAGCGTCGCGGGCGGCGGCGGGGGAGATGGCATCGCCGGGACGAGCTGCGCGATCATGGCGGCGAGCGTCGCGGCGGGCGAGCCCTCCGCGGCCACCGGCACCTGCACGGCGACGGGCGCCGCGAGGCGAGGCGCGCCGCTCACCGGGTCGAGCATCTCGACGCGCACGTCGATCGGCGCGAGGCGATTGCGCCGCGTGGCGCGCACGATGACGCCCGTCATCGCCTGAAGCTCCGCGAGCCGCGCGCCGGTGCAGATCGCGTCGTGGCAGCTCGCGATCGCCGCGATGCGCGCCTCGTCCGGCAGCGCGACGACGGGGCGCCCGCCCGCGCTCGGCGCGAGTCCCGCGACGATCGCATCGCGGATCGCGAGCGCGACGGGAGCCGCCACCGACCGATCCGGTAGGGAGATCACGACGATCGGCAGCACGATGCGCGGCGCGGGTGCCTGCGCGACGGGTGCCTGGGCGACTGGCGCTTGAGGCGGCTGCGCGGCGGGCTCCGCTTGCGCAGGAGCGGGCTGCGCGACCGCAGGCTGCCCGACCGCAGGCTGCGCAGGCGCAGGCTGGACGGGCGTGAGCTGCTGCGCGGACGCAGGCGCGGCGCAGAGCGCGAGCCCGAGGAGTAGAGACCAGGCGGTTGCGGCGAGCCGTTGCATGTCGGGAGCGGAGGATACCTGCGGTCGCCCGCGAGTCCAAACGGTGTCTTGCGCGCCACGCTTGAATCGCGCGTCGGCGATAGGCTACCCTCCGGCCCTGCGAAAAATCAGGGGCCCGTTTGGGTCCCGCGGAGGAGCGATGAGCGACCAGACTGCCAAGTATCTCGACACCTTCCCGACGTGGCTCCGCAGTCTCGGGGACGATGCCGAGCACCTCGCGGCGCTCCTCGGCGAGAAGGGCCTCTCCCCCGCCGCTGCGCAGGCCGTCGCGGGCGGCCTCAACTACCTCTTCAAGTCGCTCGATCTCATCCCGGATGGCATCGACGACATCGGCTATCTCGACGACGCCTTCGTGCTCCGCGTCGCCGCCGACCTCGCGCTCCGCGAGGATACCGGCGAGACCGCCGCCGAGACGCTCCGGCCGATCAACGTCCTCGCGAACGACTGCGACATGCTCCGCGAGTACCTCGACAAGGACTACGGGCGCCTCGAAGCGTACGTGAAGGGCCTGCGCAAGGGCGCCGCGCGCGGTCGCTCGGTCGACGATATCCTCGGCGACGAGAGCGTCCGCGGCGAGTTCCTCTCCGACGTCCGCGGCTTCGCGAAGTCGTACGAGTCGCCGAGCTTCTCCCGCGAGGAGAAGAACCTCATCAAGCTCCGCGCGTTCTTCGACGCCAAGCTCCCGAAGTAATCGACCGTAAATCGACGTCCGCGGCTGTCTCTCTCGCGAGGGGCAGCCGCTGCTGTTTTCTGGGCCTTGACGCGGTGCGCAGTTCGCTCTGGTAAGACGCCACGTTCGCGTCTATATCGGAGGCGCCATGAACCCTATCGCGATGACTCTCGCGCTGGTGGCTGCCGCCGGCTTCTTTGCCTGGACGGCGAGCCGCCGCTGGGCGCAGCTCTTCTCGGGCACGTCCGAGCCACGCTTCACGCTCGCCAACGGAGAGCTCTTCGAGAGGCTCAAAGACGTCGCGATCTACGCGATCGGGCAGAGGCGTATGCCGCAGGGCCGCTACGCGCTGCCTGGCATCGCGCACGTGATGGTGTTCTTCGGCTTCGGCGTGCTCTCGCTGAACACCGTGCTCCTCTGGGGACGCGGCTTCGATGAGCACTTCGACCTCTTCGGCCTCTTCGCCCGCGGCACCTGCCTCGGCGACGGCTACAGCCTCGTCAAGGAGCTGTTCGGCCTGGCCGTCATCGCCGGCGCGCTCGTCTTCGTCTACCTGCGCGTCGTCGCGCGCTCGCAGCGCATGACGCTGAGCGCAGAGGGGCTGATCATCCTCGGGATCATCATCACGATGATGCTCGCGGACTTCCTCTACGTCGGCGCGATGGGCGCGCGCGAGGCCCGCATCGCCGGCGTCTCGCCGCACTTCGATCTCTACGAGCCCGTCGGCTCGGTGGTCGCGATCATGATCGGCAGCATGTCGAACGCCGGGCTCCGCTGCCTCGAGCACACCGGCTTCTGGTGGCACTCCGGCATGGTGCTGTTCTTCGGCAACCTGCTCCCCTACTCGAAGCACTTCCACATCATCACCGCGCTGCCGAACGTCTTCACGCGCAACCGCACCCCGCGCGGGCAGCTGCCGATGGTCGAGGACATCGAGGGCAAGATCGAGCGCGAGGAGCCGATCGGCATCCGCTCCGCCCGCGACCTCTCGTGGAAGGACAACCTCGACCTCTACACCTGCACCGAGTGCGGGCGCTGCAGCGACAACTGCCCCGCGTTCACGACGGGCAAGAAGCTCTCGCCGAAGCACCTCACGCTCGCGCTCCGCGATCACCTGAACGACGCCGAGAAGGCGCTGATCGGCGCGGGCGACGTGCCCGTGATGGGCGCGCACGACATCGGGCCCGACGCGGACGGCAATCGCCCGCCGCTGCACACGACGCCGCACGCGCCCGAGGGCGGCTATTTCCGCGACTCGAGCGACGTCGAGTTCGTGACGAACCTCGTCGACCCGAGCGTGATCTGGGCGTGTACGACCTGCCGCGCCTGCGAAGAGCAGTGCCCGGTGATGATCTCGTACGTCGACAAGATCGTCGGCCTGCGCCGCGATCAGGTGATGGCGAAGAACGAGTTCCCGTCCGATCTCGAGAAGCCCTTCCGCGGCATGGAGACGAACGGCAACCCCTGGAACATCTCGCGTATGTCGCGCGCGGACTGGGCCGATGGGCTCGAGGTGCCGGTCGTCGGCGAGGGCGTCGAGTTCGACGTGCTCTACTGGGTCGGCTGCGCGGCGAGCTACGACGACCGCGCAAAGAAGGTGGCGCGCGCCGTCGTGCAGCTGCTCAAGCACGCGGGCGTGAAGTTCGCGATCCTCGGAACCGAGGAGAACTGCACCGGCGACACCGCGCGCCGCGCCGGCAACGAGTATCTCTTCCAAGAGCTCGCGAAGGGCAACATCGAGACGCTCAACGGCTACGGCATCGACAAGAAGCCGATCCTCGCCGCGTGCCCGCACTGCTTCAACACGCTCGCGAACGAGTACCCGCAGCTCGGCGGTAAGTACGAGGTCGTGCATCACACGGACTTCCTCAACGGGCTCGTCGCGCGCGGCAAGCTCGTGCCGGAGAAGGCCGTCACCGGGCGCGTCGTCTATCACGACAGCTGCTACCTCGGTCGCTACAACGACGTCTACGACTCCCCCCGCGAGATCCTCTCGAAGATCCCCGGCGTCGAGCTCGTCGAGGTCCCGTACTGGAGCAAGAACAAGGGGCTCTGCTGCGGCGCCGGCGGCGCGCGCATGTGGATGGAGGAGGAGCCCGAGCACCGCGTGAACAAGAAGCGGACGCTGCAGCTCCTCGACACCGGCGCGACCACGGTCGCCTCGGCGTGCCCGTTCTGCATGACGATGATCTCGGACGGCATCAAGGACGAGGACAAGGCGGACGACGTGAAGCAGCTCGACATCGCGGAGATGTTGGCGCTCTCGGTGGACTTCTCGAAGAAGTCGGGCGCGCTCGCCGACGCGGCGGAGTGAGCCGGTGGCGAGCGTCTCCGCCGAAGAGCAGTCGATCGAGCTTCAAGTCTTGGTCGTCGGTGGCGCGACGGGGATGCTCCTCTCGGCGGTGCACGCGCGCGCCAACGCCGGCGCCGCGCTCGTAGACGCCGCCGACCCGCTGAGCGGCTATCTGTCCGCGGTTCTCTCGCTCGGCGACATCAAGGGCTGGAAGACGTCGTTCCGCTTCCACGGCTACGGCACGGACCCGTGGACGACCGCGCACGGAAAGGCGATCGACGCGATGGTCGTGCATCTCGACGCGCTCGTCGTCTGCGAGGCGGGCACGAGTCCGTCGAACGACACGATGGAGCGCCTCGCCTCCCACTGGCGTATGCGCAGCGAGCCGCGCCCGCCCGTCGCGCTGCTCGGCTCCGAGGCGTTCGCCGCGCGCTGGGTCGCCCTCGCGAGCGAGCCTGGCGCGGTGCGCGGTGCGATCGACCCGGCAGAGCCGTTCAAGAGCCTCTCGCCGCTCCTGAAGGCGGCGCTCGGTACGCTCAAGCGCTGACCACGGCGCGCTGCGTCGCGCGCGCCTATTCCGCTGGCGGCTTCGCGCGGCCCGTGAGTCGCCCGAGCACCTCGCGAAAGGCTTCGCCCGGTGGCTTCGGCGCAGCCTCGGGCGGGAGCGTGTCTGGGTCGATCTCCGTGAGCAGGGACGGAGAGCCGCCATCGCCAGCGCCGAGCAAGAGCACGCGCTCACCGACCTTGACGATGTAGAGCGAGCGCCGCGGATCGAGGGCGATGCGCTCCAGCACCCGCACGCGCCCGCCCAACGCGCCCATCCCGAGGCCCCGCCGCGCGCCCCAGCGCAGCACCACCCACGCGAGCACGCAGACGCCAGCGAGCGCAAACAGCGTCTGCAGCAGCACGAGGCCGTAGCCTCCAGGGAGTTCTTGCGCGGTCTGGAGGAGCACGCCCATCGGCCGCGAGGGTAGCGCGTCGCAACGCATCTGAGCCAGGTGCGTCGTACGGGTTGCCTTCGCGCCGAGATCTCCGTATACACGGCCGCCATGAGCAGCCCGCAGGATCCCCCGGCCCGGAAGAAGCAGAAGCACCGCGCGACGAAGAAGCTCCTCAAGTGGCGCGAGAAGCAGGAGGCCGCGCAGGCCTCGGCACCGCCCGCGAAGAAGTGACCTTCCGGCTAGGCCTCGCGGCGTAGCTAGTCGAGCGTTCGCTGAGCAAGAGACGCGTGCCGGCCCGCCGTGCGCGCGTCTTCTTGCGTCCGTCAGCGGCGCCGTGCGAACGTCCACCCCGATGCGTCGTCTCGAGCCGCGCCCCGCACGCTCGCCGCGTCGCGCGCCCTCGCGAACGATGGGCGTCGCGCGTCGGCTTGCGCTCGGCGTGAGCGCGCTCTTCGTCGTCCTGATTGCGCCCGCCTTCGTCGCGTCGTCGGCGCGCGCGCAAGACGCCGTCGGCAACCTCGCGACGAGCAAGCCCGTGCTCACGCTCGTCGCGCTCGGCGTGCTCTCGCTCGTGCCGTTCATCTTCATGACGGCGACGTCGTTCGTGAAGATGTCCGTCGTCTTCTCGATCTTGCGCAACGCGCTCGGCACAGGGCAGGTGCCGTCGGGCACCATCATCACCGCGCTCGCCGCGATCCTGACGCTCTACGTGATGGCGCCCGTTGGGCAGCAGATCGCCGACGCCGTCTCACCGATCGTCGCCCGCATCGACACGAACGATCCGCTCGCGGGCGAGAGCGCCGACGCCGTGCTCGACGCGCTCCGCGCCGGCAAGGCGCCGCTCGTCGCGTTCCTCGCGCGCAACGCCAGCGTGCGCGAGAAGCGCCTGTTCCTCGACCTCGCGCGGCGCGCGCGCCCCTCAGCGCAGCGCGCAGATCTTCGCGAGACGGACTTCCTCGTCGTGCTCCCGGCGTTCCTGATCACGGAGCTGACGGAGGCCTTTCAAATCGGCTTTCTCGTGTTCTTGCCTTTTCTCGTGATCGACATGGTCGTCGCGAACGTGCTGCTCGCGCTCGGGATGCACATGCTCTCGCCGACGACGGTCAGCCTGCCGTTCAAGCTCTTGCTGCTCGTGCTCGTCGACGGCTTCTACCTGCTCGCCCGCGCGCTCGTGCTCGGCTACGTCTGAGAGCCGCGCGGTGAACGCATCCGCCGCTCCGCCGCTCACGGGCGCTCTCGGCGCGCGCGTCGCGCTCTGGCTCGCCGTGCTCGTGTCCGGCGCCGCAGGGCTCACCTGGGAGGTGCTCTGGCAGCACCACGCGGGGCTCGCGCTAGGGATCAGCGCGTTCGGCGCGGCGGTGACGCTCGCCGCGCTGATGGCGGGACTCGGGCTCGGCGGGCTGCTCGCCGCGCGGCTCGCGCAGTCGGGGCGCGTGACCCGGCCGCTGCGCGTGTACGGCCTGGCCGAGCTGACCGTCGGCGCCGCGGGGCTCTGCGTGGCCCCCGGGTTGCGCGTGCTCGCCGTCGTCGACACGACGCTCTACGCGCGCTCGCCGGCGCTCGCTGACGCGACGCACGCGCTCGGCATCGGACTGCTGCTGCTGGTGCCCGCCGCGGCGATGGGCGCGACCCTGCCTCTGCTCGCGCCCTGGGCGCGGCGCGTCGGGACGACCCTCCCCACGATCTACGCGCTCAACACCGCAGGCGCGGTCGTCGGCGTGCTCCTCGCCACCTTCGTCGCGCTCCCGCTCTTGGGCGTCTCCGCGACCGCCATGCTCGGCGCGTCGATCAACCTGAGCGTCGGGCTCTGGGCGCTCACGCGCTCGTCCGAGCTGCAGGTTCAAGCCGCGGAGCTCCCCACGAAATGGCCTCCGCCGCGCGCGCTCGTGCTCGCCTTCTCGAGCGCGTTCGTGGTGTTCGTGCTCGAGGTCAGCTGGTTCCGCTCGATTCGAGCCGCGTATCAGGCGACGACCGAGACGTTCTCGATCCTGATTGCCGCGTTCTTGATCGCCCTCTCGCTCGGCGCCTGGCTCGCACCGCGCGTGCGGCGGCGCTTCGCGGGCGCGCTCCCCATCCTCCTCTCGCTCGCGGCGTTCGCCGTCCTCTACGTCACTCCGCTGATCGATCAGCTCGATTTGGCCACGAGCGCTGACAGCGCCTCTCCGTCGACTCCACTCTTGCACTTCGCGGGCGTGCTGCGCCTCGTCCTCGCGCCCGCGACGCTGCTCGGGATGTCGTTCCCGTGGCTGCTCGCCGAGCACGCGACGACGACCTCGTCGGGGCGCCTCTACGCCGTCAACACCGCAGGCGCCGTCCTCGGTTCGCTGCTCGGCGGCTTCGTGTTCCTGCCGCACCTGGGCGCGAGCGCGACGAGCTGGGCCGCGGGCCTGATGCTTCTCGCTCTCGCGGTGGTGATGGCGCGAAGCGCGCGAGTCGTCATCGGCGCGCTCTTCGTCGGCGCGCTTGGCTTGGCGTTCGCGCTGCAACGGCACGACGGCGGCGCGCAGCATCGTGTGCAGGGCTTCGGCGCGGGGGACCTCCTCGATCTCGCGTTCGTGTCGGAGGGACCCGACAGCACCGTCTGGGTCGCGCGCGAGCAGCGAGGTCATCGACGCGCCCTGATCATCGATGGTTTTCAAGCCTCCGGCGAGGGCCCCGGGACTGGCTATATGCGCTGGATGGGCGACCTGCCCGCGCTCGCGACTCCGCAACTCCGCAGTGCGCTCGTCATCTGCTTCGGCACCGGGCAGACGGCCAACGCGGTGCGCTCGCATCACCCCGGCGCGCTCACGATCGTGGACGTGAATCCAGCGGTGTTCGCCGCGGCGCCGCTCTTCGCGATGAACGAGGGAGTGCTGCAGGATGGCCACGTTCGCCCGGTGGTGATGGACGGTCGCGCGTTCTTGCGCCGAAATCCCGACGCGCGCTTCGACACGGTCACGCTCGAGCCGATGCCGCCCAACCACGCGGGCGTGAACAACCTCTATTCCGTCGAGTTCTACGAGCTGATTCGGGCGCACCTCCGCAGCGCGGGCACCGTCGCG
The DNA here is from genome assembly GCA_903896985.1 of uncultured Sandaracinus sp. Classification (GTDB taxonomy): domain Bacteria; phylum Myxococcota_A; class Polyangia; order Polyangiales; family JADJQN01; genus CAIUAC01. Next base: position 4,765 of record CAIUAC010001291.1, on the reverse strand, counting down.
CAGTGGCTCCCAATCCACCTGATCGCGCCCGAGCATATGCGGGCGATCGTCGGCGCCTTCGTGCAGGTCTTTCCGCACTCACGTCTGTGGGTGGATCCGGACGGGACTGGCATTCTCGTCGGCGGGACGAGGCCTTGGGAGCTTCGCGCGAGCGACATTCGGCTACCGCTCGACGCGGCCCAAATCGACGCGCGCTTCTTGCTCGATGAAGACGCCCTGCGCGCCTTGAGCGCGGGACACGCCGTCGTCACCGACGACAATCAACTCCTCTCGTACGGGCTGGCGCGACTCTCGCGCTCGGACGGGCGAGGGCGTCAGTGGTGGCGCGCGCTCTCCGCCGAAAATATGCGCATCCTACGGAGCTACGCGCCGCGCTCGCGCGTAGCTCCTCGGTAGGTCAACAGGCGCTCAGCCGCGCTCGATGAACGAGCTCGTCAGACGCGCTCGATGATCGTCGCGATGCCCATGCCGCCGCCGATGCAGAGCGTGATCAGCGCGGTCTGCAGGCCGCGCCGCTCGAGCTCGTCGAGGGCGGTGTTCAGCAGCATCGCGCCCGTCGCGCCGAGCGGGTGACCGAAGGCGATGGCGCCGCCGTTCACGTTGACCTTCGCCGGGTCGATCTCGAGGCGCCGCATCGTCTCGAGCGGCACCGCCGCGAACGCCTCGTTGATCTCCCAAAGATCGATGTCCTTCGCCGTCATGCCGGCCTTTTGCAGCGCCCGCTTCGACGCCGGTGCCGGCGCGGTCAGCATGATCACAGGCTCCGCCGCGATGGTCGCCATCGCGCGAATCCGCCCGCGGACCTTGAGCCCGTGCGCCTTCACGTAGTCGTCGGACGCGAGCAGCACCGCGCACGCGCCGTCCACGATGCCTGACGCGTTGCCCGCCGAGTGCAGGTGCTTGATCGCGCCGACCTCCGGATAGCGGAGCAGCGCGAGCTGATCGCTCGTCTCGCCGTTCGGCCCCACGGGCATCGCGCCGTACTTCTCGAACGCCGCCTTGATCGCCGCGAGCCCCTCGATCGTCGAGCCGTGCCGCGGATACTCGTCTGCCTCGAGCACGACCTTGCCGGTGACCGGATCCTTCACGGCGAAGAGCGACCTCGAGAAGCGGTTGTCCTTCTGCGCCGCCTCCGCCTTGAGCTGCGACTCGAGCGCGAACTGATCGAGCTGCTCGCGCGTGAAGCCCTCGCGCGTCGCGATGAGGTCGGCGCTGATCCCCTGTCCGACCTGGAAGATCTTCTGCCGCAGCACGAGGTTGTTGCCGTCCATGCCCGCGCCGTCCGAGCCGATCGGCACCCGCGACATGCTCTCGACGCCGCCGCCGATGACGAGCGACTGCGTGCCCGACATCACGCCGATCGCGGCGAAATTCACCGCTTGCAGGCCCGAGCCGCAGAAGCGGTTGAGCGACACCGCGCTCACCTCGACGGGGATGGTCGACGACGCGAGCACGCTGCCGCGCGCGATGCAGCCGCCTTGCTCGTTGACCTGCGCGACCGTGCCGAGCACGACGTCCTCGAGGTCCGCGGCGTTGATCCCCGTGCGCGTCACGAGCTGATCGAGCGTCTGGGCCATCAGCTCGCCGGGGTGAATCCCCGAGAGCGCGCCAACGTCCTTCTTGCCCCGACCGCGCGGTGTACGAACCGCGTCGATGATGTTTGCGTGTCCCATGAAAGCTCACTTTCGCTGCGAGAGTGCCAGTTGGCTACTCACGCTCTGAATCCCATCGTCGAGAACTGCCATGTGAAGCGTGGGAGTCGAGTCCCACGCAGGTGCTCAGAAGCCCATGATCTTGGCGATCGCGTAGCGCATCGTCTCGGTCGTGCCGCCGCCGATGCGGAAGAGGCGAGTGTCGCGATAGGCGCGCGCGACCCAGAGGTCCTCGAGGTAGCCCATGCCGCCGTGGAACTGCACGCAGGTGTCCATGATCTCGCCCGAGAGATCGCCGAGGAACACCTTGGCCATCGAGATCAGCTTGGTCGTCTCGAAGCTGACTGGGCCCTTCGCCACGTACTTGTCGTGGTTGTAGTACTCGACTGCCTTGTACGAGAGCGCCTGCGCCGCCTCGAGCTTGGTGTAGAGGTCGACGAACTTGTGCTGCCAGAGCTCGCGCTTCATCAGCGGCTTGCCGAACACGTGCCGCTCGCGGCCCCACGCGACCGAGCGATCGAGCGCGAGGCGCGCGCCGGCGACCGCGCTCGTGCACGCGATCAGGCGCTCAGACTGGAAGTTCTGCATCAGATAGATGAAGCCCTGGCCCTCTTGGCCGAGGAGGTACCGCGCAGGGATCGTCACGTCGTCGTAGAACAACTCCGCCGTGTCGCTCGAGAGATTGCCCATCTTCTTGAGCTTCTTCGAGATGGAGAAACCCTTGAGATCGGTGGGCACGAGGAAGATCGAGATGCCCATATGCCCCGCGGCGGGATCGGTCTTCGCGAGCAGCGTGACGAAGTCGGCGCGCGTGCCGTTGGTGATGTACGTCTTGCTGCCGTTGATGACGTAGTCGCCGCCGACCTTCTTCGCCGTCGTGCGCAGCCCCGCGACGTCGGAGCCGGCGCCCGGCTCGCTCACGCCGAGCGCAGCGATCTTGTCGCCCGCGAGCGCGGGGACGAGGAACTCGTCCTTTTGCTCGCGCGTGCCGAGCTCGTTGATGCACGGGGTCGCCATATCGCTCTGCACGAGCAGCCCCATGCCGACGCCCGCCGCGCCGATGCGCACGAGCTCCTCGCTCTTGGCGACGCTGAACCAGTAGTCGCCGCCGCCGCCGCCGACGTCTTCCGGGTAGTGCGCGCCGAGGATGCCGAGCTCGCCCGCCCGCTTGAAGACCCAGTTCGGAAAGAGCTCGTCCTCCTCCCACTGGTTCGCGTTCGGCGCGAGCTCCTTCTCGACGAACTGCCGGACCTGCTTGCGGAAGAGATCGTGTTCTTCGCTGAACGGCGTCGCGACGGCCATGGGCTCTGCTCCCCTTCGGAGGCCCGCGCGGCGCACGGCGTGTGCGTTCGCGCGGCCCTGAATGGCCATTCATTTACAGGAGCGCGCCGTCGGCCGCAAGCGGAAGGGCGCGCCGTTCGTTCGGGCCTCGGAGCCGCGCTCGCTATACTGCCGGTCGATGCTCGCAGCCCGAACGATCGGCGGTGTCCTGGCGCTCGCCGCCGCCCTCCTCACGCTCGCCGGCGTGCGCGTCGCCGGCGCTGCGGACGCCCCGCGCCTCGCGTCGCTCGCGCGCTCGGCGCGCCTCGTCGGGGCTTTTTTGCTCGTCTGGCTCGCGCGCGACCTCGCGGAGCTGCTCTTTGCGCGCGTGACGGTGCGCTCCTTCGCGCACTCGGCCGACCTCGCGTGCGTCGCGTGCGCCTCGGTGCTCGCTGCGGCGCTGGTCGTCGTGGGCCGAGCGATGGCGCGCCCTTCCTGGCGGGCGACGCTGGCTTGGCTCGCCGTGCTGACGGCGACGAGCGCGCTCGTGCGCCTCGCCTCGTGACCGCGTGGCGCAAAGTCCGGCGACTCGCCGTTACCTCTCGAGCGTGACGCGGAATCTACGTCCCTTGATGCGCCCGTCCGTGAGGCTCTGGAGGGCTGCGCGGCTGACGGTGCGCGACACGGCGACGTAGGTGAAGTCGTCGTGCGTCTCGATCTTGCCGATGTCGGCGCCGAGCAGCCCGCCCGCCTCGCCGGTCAGCGCGCCGAGGATGTCCCCGGGGCGCAGCTTCTGTTTGCGCCCGCCGAAGATCCGCAGCGTGTCCATGCGCGCGTCCCGCGGAGCGTCGATATCCAGCTTTTGAGTCGCCGCCTCGCGAGTGCGCTTGACGCGCTCGAGCGGGCTCCCGACGAGCTCCTCGATGTGCGCGAGTCGCTCCTTCTCCTGCGGAGTGACGAGCGAGAGCGCGACTCCCGTCTTGCCCGCGCGCCCGGTGCGCCCGACTCGATGGATGTAGATCTCCGGCTGCGTCGGCAGCTCGTAGTTGACGATCAGATCGAGCCCCTCGACGTCGAGCCCGCGCGCCGCGACGTCGGTCGCGATGAGGACTCGGGTGCTCCGATTGCGGAACTTCGCGAGCACGCGGTCGCGGTCGAATTGCTCGAGATCGCCGTGCAGGCAGTCGACGCTGAGCCCGAGGCTCGCGAGGTTCGTCGCGATCTTGGCGACGCTCGCCTTGAAGTTGGCGAACACGAGCGCGGACTCGTGCGGGTGAGCCTCGAGCGCCCACCGCAGCGCCTCGAGGCGCAACTCGGGCTCGACCATCGTCGCGAGGTGCCGAATCTCGGCGCGCTCAGCGTCTTCGACCGCGACCGTGACGCGCACGGGCTTGCGCTGATACTTGGCGCTCATGCTCTCGATGGACTCGGGGAACGTCGCGGAGAAGAACGCGACCTGGCGCGTCTTCGGCAGCGCCGAGAGGATCACCGACATATCCTCTTCGAAGCCCATCTCGAGCATTCGGTCGGCCTCGTCGAGCACGACAGTCCGCAGGCGCGCGAGGTCGAGTGAGCCGCGCGCGAGGTGATCACGCAGGCGCCCGGGAGTCCCGACGAGCACGTGCGCGCCCTCCGAGAGCGCGCTCTCTTGCAGGCGTCGCGCCTCGCCGCCCGCGAGGACGAGCACGCGCAGGCCCTTGTGTCGCCTCCCGAGCTTGCGAAACTCCCGCGCGACCTGCGCGCTCAACTCCCGCGTCGGGCACAGCACGAGCGCGCTCGGCGCGCGCAGCGAGAGGTCGAGCGTGTGCAGAATCGGCAGCGCGAACGCGGCCGTCTTGCCGCTGCCCGTGCGG
>CAIUAC010001290.1 GCA_903896985.1 uncultured Sandaracinus sp. | reverse complement strand
GAGCGCCTCGACGGTCACGCGTACCTCGCCGCCGCAGTCGCACAGGGCGCCGCCGCCTTGCTCGTCGAGCGCGGGCGCGAGGTCCCGCTCGACGTCGCCGTGCTCGAGGTCGACGACACGACCGTAGCGCTCGGCGCGATCGCCGCGCTCCACCGCGTTCGCTGGGGGCGCCGGATCGTCGGCGTCTGTGGCTCGGCGGGCAAGACGACGACGAAGGAGCTGACGGCCGCCGCGCTCTCTGGCGCGGGGCTGCGCGTCCACAAGACCGCCGGCAACCTCAACAACCTCGTCGGCGCGCCGATGACGCTCCTCGAGCTCACCGACGAGCACGAGGTCGCCGTGATCGAGCTCGGCACGAGCGCGCCCGGCGAGGTCGCGCGCCTCGCCGCCATCGCGACGCCGGACGTCGCCATCGTCACCCTCGCGTCCGCAGAGCACCTCGACGGGCTCGGCACGCTCGAGGCGGTCGCCGACGAAGAGACCGCCGTGTGGCGCGGGCTCGGGCCGTCGGGGCGCGCCATCGGCAACGCGGACGACCCGCCCATCGCCGCGCGGGTGCCGAGCGCGCCCGGCGCTGCCTCGCTCACCTTCGGCAAGGCGAACGGCGCCTCCGTGCAGCTCATCGCGCGCGCGCTCGATCACACGAGCGGCAGCCGCGCGACCTATCGCATCGGCGAGCGCACGCTCGAGGTCACGCTGCCCCTCCTCGGCGAGGTCGCTGCGCTCGACGCAGGCGCTGCGCTCTGCGCGGTCCTCGTGCTCTGTGGCCCAGAAGCCCTCGACGGCGCCGCGCGCGGTCTCTCGCTCGCCCGCCCCGCCGCGGGACGCCTCGTGCCCGTGCCCGGCATCGTCGGCACGCTCGTCATCGACGACACCTACAACGCCAACCCGCACAGCGTCCTCGCCGCGCTCGACACCGTCGTCGAGCTCGCGCGGCTCGGCGGCGCGCGCGCCATCGCGGTCCTCGGCGACATGAAGGAGCTCGGCCCCGAGTCGCGCCGCTATCACGAGCAGATCGGCCGTCACGCAGTGAAGGCGGGCGTCTCCGTGCTCGTCGGCTGCGGGCGCGAGATGGTCGCGGCGACCGCCGCCGCCGCGTGGGAGGCGTCGGGCCGCTTCGCGACGTTCCCGACGCAGGTGATGCACGTGGCCGAGCCGCTCGACGCCATCTCGGTCGTCAAGAGCCTGCTCGAGGCTGGCGACGTCGTGCTCGTGAAGGGCTCGCGCTCGATGGCGATGGAGCGGATCGTCGCCGCGCTCGCCGCTGGCGGAGGCGCGCAGTGATCTACTACTTCCTCTTCCCGCTGCGCTCGCAGATCAACGCGCTCAACGTCCTGCGCTACGTGCCGTTCCGCGTGCTCGCCGCGACGATGACGGCGATGCTGCTCTCGTTCGGGCTCTACCCGTGGTTCATCCGCCGCCTGCAGAGCAAGCAGGTCGGGCAGGTGATCCGCAAGGACGGCCCCGAGTCGCACTTCTCGAAGGCGGGCACGCCGACGATGGGCGGCGCGCTCATCCTCTTCGCGCTGGTGATCTCCACGGTTCTGTGGGCTGACCCACAGAACATCATGGTCTGGGTCGTCACCGCGATCACCGCGTCTTACGGCGTGATCGGCTGGGTCGACGACGCCCGCAAGATCCGCAAGAAGTCGTCCGGCGGGCTCTCGGGTCGCTGGAAGCTCCTGCTTCAGTTCGCGATCGCGATCAGCGTCTGCAGCTACCTCTGGTACGGCAACGCTGGCCTCCCGCACGAGTGGCTCGTGCAGCGCGGGCGGGTCGCGCTGCCCTTCGTCGCCTTCGACCGGCTCGTGATCACGCTGCCGCCTTGGGCGTACGTCGCCTTCGCGTCGTTCGTGATCGCCGGCACCTCCAACGCGGTCAACCTCACCGACGGACTCGACGGCCTCGCCATCGGGCCGGTGATGGTCAACGCGGGCACGTACATGATCCTCGCGTACCTCGCGGGCGTGACGTTCTTTGGCTACGACATGGCGCACTACCTGCGCATCCCGTCGTTCCCGCAGTCGGGTGAGCTCGCGATCTACTGCGGCGCGATGATCGGCGCGGGCTTCGGCTTCCTCTGGTTCAACACCTATCCCGCCCAAGTCTTCATGGGCGACGTCGGCTCTCTCGCGCTCGGCGGCGGGCTCGGCTCGCTCGCCGTCGTGACGAAGAACGAGGTCCTCTCGATCCTCCTCGGCGGCATCTTCTTCGTCGAGGCCGTCAGCGTCATCGGGCAGGTCGCGAGCTTCAAGCTCTTCAAGAAGCGCATCTTCCTGATGGCGCCGATCCACCATCACTTCGAGAAGAAGGGGTGGCCTGAGCCGAAGGTCATCGTCCGCTTCTGGATCATCTCCATCATGCTCGCGCTCGCGACCCTCGCGACGCTGAAGCTGCGGTGACGCGCATGACTGCCCCGGACCTTCACGGAAAGCGCGTGCTCGTCGTCGGCCTCGCCAAGAGCGGCGTCGCCGCGGCGCGCCTCTGCGCCGCGCAGGGCGCGCACGTCGTCGCCAACGACCTCCACGACGAGGCGACGCTCG
>CAIUAC010001289.1 GCA_903896985.1 uncultured Sandaracinus sp. | reverse complement strand
TCACGCTCAACCTCGGCCGGGACCGTGGCGTGTGGACGAGCCTCGCGGTCGCGCGCTCGGGCGGGCGCGACGTGACGATCGCCGACGTCGGCACGACGAGCGGCTTCAACACCTTCGAGGCGGCGACGCTCAACGGCCGCGCGTGGTGGAAGGCGCTGACCCTGCAGTGGTTCGTCACGCACCGCGATCAGCGCATCCCGACCGGCGCGTTCGGCACGCGCTTCGGCGACGCGCGCACGCGCTGGAAGGACTCGCGCGGCCTCCTCGAGCTGCGCTTCGAGCCGACGCTCTCGAGCCGCGCGCGGCTCTTCACGCGCGTCTTCGCCAACCACTACCGCTTCGACGGCGACTACGCGTACGACGGCGCGACGGCGGCCGAGACGAGCTTCACGACCGAGGAGTATCGCGGCACCTGGTTCGGCGGGGAGGCTCGCGTCGTGCTCGAGCCCGTGGACCCGCTGCGCCTGACCATCGGCGGCGAGGTGCAGGCGAGCCCGCAGGTGACGCTGCAGGGCTACGACGCGCCGCGCCCGGCGGTCGGCTCGTACTACCTGAACGCGCACGCGCCGTTTCAGGTGTACGCGGGCTACGCGCTCGTCGAGTGGCGCCCGACACGCGCGGTGCGGCTCTCGGCCGGCGCGCGCATCGACGGCTGGAGCACCTTCGGCGTCAACGTGAACCCGCGCGTCGCGCTGGTGCTCAAGCCGACGACGCGCGACGTCTTCAAGCTGATGGCGGGCCGCGCGTTCCGCGCCCCGAGCGCCTACGAGCGCGAGTACGGCGACCAGGGCAGCACGCAGGTCGCGACGGCGGACGTCGGGCGCGCCCTCGACGCGGAGAGCGTCTGGTCGGGAGAGCTCGAGTATCAGCGGCGCCTCTCGCGCGACTGGGTCGCGCTCGCCTCGACGCACGTGCAGTACGCGGCGGCGTTCATCGAGACCTTCGACGCGCCCGCGGAGTGCGTCTCCGGTCCGTGCGACCCGGACCCGACGGACGGCGTCACGCCCGTCTACTACGCCAACGGCTCCTCGGACTTCTACACCGTCGGCGGCGACCTCGAGGTGCGCCGCGAGCTGCGCGGCGGCTTCATGCTCTCGGCGAACTACGGGCTGCTCGAGGCGCGCTACGCGCACGCGCCCGACGGCGCCGGCTCGACGAGCACCCGCGTGCCCAACGTGCCGCGGCACTTCGGCTCGGCGCGCGCGGTCATCCCCGTCGCGCTCCTCGCCGGGCAGCTCGCGACGCGGCTCTCGCTCGAGGCGCCGCGCCGCATCGGGCTCGAGGACGACTCCGAGACGGGCTGGGCGGTCGTCGCGGATCTCGTGCTCTCCGGGCGCGTCCGCGAGTACGGCGTGCGCTGGGCGCTCGGGGTCTACAACCTCTTCGACTGGCGCTACGACGCCCCCGTGACGAACACCTTCGCGAACGCGCGGATGCCGCAGCAGGGGCGCTCGTTCGTCGCAAGCCTGGACGCCTCATTCTAGAGACCCGAGAGAGAATGGCTTGACGGCAGACAAGGTGCCGGAACATACAGTCCCTGGGGAGATTTCAGGATGAACGCCGGACCCACGGAGGGCGGTCACACCACGCGCCCTGCGCCGGGTGGGGGGGCCGAAGAGCTCGCGTCGCTCGCGCCGGGCACCGTGTTCGGCAAGTACGAGATCGTGCGCTGCGTCGGCACGGGCGGCATGGGGAGCGTCTACGAGGCGACGCACACGCTCCTGCGCAAGCGCGTCGCCGTCAAGACGCTGCACCCGCAGCTGACCTCGCACTTCGACTTCCGCGCGCGGTTTCTGCGCGAGGGCGAGACGCTCGCGCGGATCCGTCACCCCAACGTCGTCGACATCAGCGACGTCGGCGTGCACGACGGGCTGACGTTCCTCGTGATGGAGTTCCTCGAGGGCGAGACCCTCTACACGCTGCTGACGCGCGAGCGCCACCTCGACGAGCGCCGCATCGCGAACCTGATGCTGCCGCTGATCGACGGGCTCGGCGCGGCGCACGCGGCGGGCGTCGTGCACCGCGATCTCAAGCCGGAGAACATCTTCCTCGCGCGCGACGGCAAGGGCGAGCTGCGCCCGAAGCTGCTCGACTTCGGCATCAGCAAGGTCGAGGGCACGCCGCAGTCGCTGGCGCTGACGTCGGGCGGCGCGATGCTCGGCACGCCGCTCTATATGTCGCCGGAGGCCGCGCGCGGCGGCGCGAACGTCGACTGGCGCTCGGACGAGTACGCGCTCGGCGTCGTGCTCTACGAGTGCGCGACGGGGCAACTGCCGTTCCATCACGCCGGGCTGCTCGACCAGATGAACGCGATCGTCAGCGGCGTCTACGAGCACCCCTGCGCGGTGCGCCCGGAGCTGAGCCCGGAGCTTGCCGAGGTGATGATCCGCGCGATGGCCCGCGAGCCGGAGCGGCGCTTCGTGCCGCTCGACGCGCTCGGACGCGCGCTGCTGCCGTTCGCGTCGTCGCGCGTGCGCGCGTATTACGAGACGGTCTTCTCGGAGGACGGCCCGGCGCCGGAGTCGACGCGGCCGCCGCTGCCGCTCTTCAACCCGCCGGGCGAAGGGCTCGGCCTCGCGCCGGGCGCGCTGACCCCGCCGCGGACGCCGCAGTTCGTCGTCCCGCCGGAGGCGCCGTTCATCGGGACGTCTGCTGGCGCGCCCGTGGAGTCGCCCGCCCTCGGGACGCCCGCCCTCGGGACGCCGCAGCCCTCGGCGAGTGCCGCGAGCGAGCGCAACGACACGGCGCGCGCCGAGGCGCCGACGCTGCCCTCGCGCGAGACCACCGCGGCGTTCCACACGGCGCAAGGCGAGGTCATCGCGCGCGCGCGCTCGTCCCGGCGAAACTTCGGGCTGCTCGCGGTCGCGCTCGTCGCGCTCGTCGGGCTTGGCGCCGCCGCTCTCGGCGCGCTGCG
>CAIUAC010001288.1 GCA_903896985.1 uncultured Sandaracinus sp. | reverse complement strand
TCCCGGGCGCCGCGCCGCTCGTCGCGTCCGGCAGCAGACCCGAGCCGCCCTCGTCGCGCAGCCCGTCGCCGCGGGTCGCGAGCAGCAGCGCCGCAGCCGCCGCGAGCACCACCACGCCGACGCCGACCGCGAGCCGACGACCTTGGAGGACGCCGCCCGCGCCTGTCCTGTCCGCGCCTGTCCTGTCCGCGCCTGTCTTGTCCGAGCCTGTCTTGTCCGAGCCTGTCTTGTCCGAGCCAAGGCCGCCCGCGCCCGCCGCCTCGACGACGCGCTTCTCGAGCCGCGCCCGAGCGAGCGGGTCGAGCACGGGCTCGTCGGCTCGCAGCGCGTCCGCCACCACGCGCGCACCGTTCTTCTCAGCGCGCTTCGTCATCGCGGCCTCCTTCGCCGGGCGTCGCGCCCTCGGCTTCATCGTCTGCTTGGGGACGCACGAGCGCGTCGAGGCGCTTGCGCGCGACCTCGAGCCGCGAGTGCAAGGTCGAGATCGCCGTGCCGGTCAGCTCACGAATCTCGGCGAGGGTGTGCCCCTCGACCTCGTGCAGCACGAAGACCAGCCGCACGTTGGGCTCGAGCTGCGCGAGGGCGTCCTCCGCCTCGGAGCGCGCCGCGTGCGCGTGATCGGGGCGCCCGGCCGGCCGACCGAGCCCGACCAGCTCGCCGACCCGCTGCCAGCGGGAGCGACGCCAGCGCGCGCGGGTGTGATCGAGCGCGCGCCGGGTCGCGATGCCGAGCAGCCAGGTGCCGACCGACGAGCGGCCATCGAAGCCCGCTGCCCCATCGAGCGCCGCGAGAAAGACCTGCTGCACGACGTCCTCCACATCTCCGTCCCCGGCGCCGAGGATCCGCGCGACGTGCCGGTGCACCCGGGCGACGTGCTCCTTGTAGAGGCGCCGCACGGCCGCCTCGTCGCGGGCGGCTGCTCGGGCGAGCAGCGCGCGCCCGTCCTCGAGCGGCGCGGCGGACGGCGCGCTCAGCGGTGGAACGAGTCTCACGATGGCTTCCCTCGACACATCCTTGAGTCGTCCGGGGCCGGGGGGATTTCCGACGGTCATGGGCGCAATCGCAACCCGGTGATCAGCCAAGGGGTCCAGCGGTCCTCGAGGACGAGCACGTCGCCGGCCCGGTTGATGAAGCGCGCCCTCGAGAGCGCGAGGTCGACGCCGCCCTCGAGCACGATCTCGAAGCGCCGGTCGAGGCGCAGCGCCGCCTCGAGCGTCGTGCGCAGGCCGATGTCGGTCACCGTCTGCGAGCGGTCCGTCCCGACGAGCGAGGCCGTGCCGATGCGCGTGACCAGCCCGAAGCTGACGCCCGGGACGAACGGACCAAACTGGAAAGGTCGGTACTGAAAGCGCGCGCTGAAATTCAGGAAGCGATAGCGAACGCGGTAGGTCGCGTTGGAGCGCTCCTCGGGGAGCAGCGGCAGATCGCCCTCGAGCACGACGCAGTGCCGCGAGATGCAGAGCCCGAGGCCCGTGCCCGGGCCGAGCAGCATCGCCGAGCGCGCGGTCGAGAGGCCGACGAGGGCGCGCAGGTAGATCGTCGGCTTGGCGAGCGGGAGGCGGTCAGCGCCGTAGCGCGACCAAGGGAAGCCGTCGGCGCGGAGGCGCACGCGGTGCCGGACGCGCACGGCGTGCCCCGACACGCTCGCGGGGCGGCTCCGCGGCAGCTCCGTCGCGAGCGCCGTCTCGCGGAGCGCCTCGATGGCGATGGCGATGGCGCGCGCCTCGGGGGCCCCGTGCCGCCCGGCGAGGCGCAGCCGACCGTCGAAGAAGGTCGACTCGCGCGCGGCGAGCACGAGGTCGAGCTCGCCCGCGGAGCCTGCGTCAGTGCGCAGGGCGATGGCGACGTGCCCCGCCGGCACCGCCTCGAGGAGCGCGGCGGGCGGCGGCTCCCCGACCGTCACGGTGACACCGGTGCGAGCCGCGAGGACGCGGGCGGCCCGCTCAGCGAGGGCGCGCAGCGCGGGCTCCGGGCGCAGCGTGAGCGCAGCGTCGGACGGGAGCGCGCGCCGGGCGTCGTCGACCTCGACGCGCGTCGGCTCGTCGGCGGACGCCTGCATCGGGGCGAGCCCTACGAGCGACGCGACGAGGCAGGCACAAGCCACTGCGCGCACCGGGCTCACGCGGTCACGCTAACACGATCGCGGCCCTGAGCCGCGAGCGTGCGCGACGGAACGACGACGGCCGCGGGCCCGGAGGTACGCGGCCGTCGAGGTGCGCCGAGCCGGCTTCAGAACTTGTAGGTGACGCCGAGGCGCAGATACAGCTCGGGGTCCGCGCTGAACATCAGCCAGTCGCCGAACATCCGGCGGCCGGCGCCGCGGCGGATCACGCCCGTCGGATCGCTCGGATCGGCCTCGGTGCCGTTGCCGTCGCCGAGGATTCCGTCGAGCTGCCCGAAGGCGTTCCAGTTGCGGCTGAGGACGAACTCCATCGCGCCGCCGATGCGGAAGCGCGCGGCGGAGTTGCGGTCCGGCACGAGGCTCCCCGTCGCGACGGGCAGGGCCGCGCCGCTGTCGCGCTCCGTCCAGCCGTATTGATCGGTGTAGTAGTCGAGTGCGCCCCAGAGGGTGACGCTCGCGCCCGCGCCGAAGTAGAGCGAGAAGAGCGCCTCGAGCGAGAACGAGAACGTGTTGATCGTGTAGTTGAGCTTCGGCGTCGTCGCCGGGCAGGTCGTGCTGCTCGGGGGACAAGCGCCCTCGTAGCCCGGCCCGATGCCGCCGCCGAGGCGCGCGGCGACGCCCGCGGCGACCTGCGGCGCGAAGCGACGGCTCAGCTCGACGCGCCCCTCGAACTCGGTCGCGCGGCCGAACATCGAGCGGATCGTGAAGCCCGCCTCGAGGTAGTCGGT
>CAIUAC010001287.1 GCA_903896985.1 uncultured Sandaracinus sp. | reverse complement strand
GCTCGGGCTCGGTGGCTCGTACCTCGCGTCGGGTCCGCTCGGGCTGCCCTTCGTGCTCGTCCCGAAGATCGTCGTGGTCGCGTTCGTGTTCAGCGCGGCGGTGGGCGTCGCGTTCGGCTTCTTCCCGGCGCGCAAAGCGGCGAAGCTCAACCCGATCGACGCGCTCCGCTACGAGTGATCACGGCATGCGCGGGAGCGCTTGGCTTCGAGTGATCACGGCACGCGCGGGAGCGTGTCGTGGCGGCACCACTCGCTCCACGAGCCGACGTAGAGGGCGGCGCCGTCGAGGCGCGCGCGCGCGAGGGCGAGCAGCGTGTGGCAGGCGGTGACGCCTGAGCCGCAGTGCACCGCGAGTTGGTCGGGGGAGCGGTCGCCGAGCCACGCCGTGTACTTCGCGTGGAGGGCGCTCGCCGGGAGAAAACGCCCGTTTTCGTCGAGGTTTTCCTCGAAGAACAGGCTCTGCGCGCCGGGGATATGCCCCGCGATCGGGTCGATGGGCTCGCGCTCGCCGCGGAAGCGGTCGGGCGCGCGCACGTCGAGGACGCGCCACGCGGGGTCGGTGCGCGCGTGGAAGATCGTGCCGAGGTCGATGGTCGGCAGGGTCCAGGCTGGCGGCACCGGGTAGGGCGCGCAGGGCGCGAAGGTCGGCACGGCGGTGCTCGTCGGGAGCCCCGTCTCGACGGCGAGCGAGTAGCCCCCATCGAGCACCCAGACGGGGAGATGGTCGACGGCGCGCAGCATCCACCAGAGGCGGGCCGCGGCGTTGGCTCCGTGCTGAGCGTCGTAGAGCACGACGGGTGTGTGCTCGTCGATGCCCCAGGAGCCGAGGGTCCGCGCGAACGCGGCGAGGTCGGGCAGCGGGTGCCGACCGCCGTGCTCCGGGTGGCTCGCGTCGCCGGCGAGATCGTGGTCGAGGTCCGCGTGCAGCGCGCCCTCGAGGTGACGCTCTGCGTAGGCGCTGTGCCCCGCGGCCCCGGCGCGCACGTCGATCAGGCGCACGACGGCGCGCGCCGCCGGATCGCGCAGCAGCTCCGGGGCGAGGATGGGATCGTGGACATCGAAGGTGTTCATCGCCGCCTCATGGGTTTGCGCCGCCGAGCAGTCGGATCAGCTGCTCGACGCCTTGCATGCCGACCTCTGGGGAGTCGTCGTCGCCCGCGCCGTCGGTCCGCGTCGGGAGGTCATGCTGGAGCCCTCGGCTGCCGCTCGCGCTGTCGCCGAGAGCACCGCCGAGCGCACCGCCGAGGTCGCCGCCGAGAGCGCCGCTGCCGAGCCCGCCGAGGAGCTGGCCGAGCTCCGGGGGCAGCGCGCTCGGGTCGACTCCCATCATCGTCGCGGCGAGCGTGCGCGGGTCGCCACGGCCGAGGTCCTCGTCGCCGTGACGCTCGTCGAGCCAGCGCTGCGCGAGGGCGCGCACGGCCGCTGCGTGCGGCCCGCGAGCGAGCAGATCGATGAAGCCGCGCTGCGGTGCCATGCGGAATCGGTAGGTACGCACGTACTCCGCGAGCGCCGCAAAGAAGGTCGCGTCGCCGACCTCGCGCCGGAGCGCGGCGTAGACGTAGGGGCCTTTGCCGTAGACGAGCCCGGCGTAGGCGATCGACGAAGGGAAGTCCCGCACGGGGCGGTCGACGGGCGCGTCGGCGACGTTCTGCAGGCGCATCATCTGGTAGTTCATGCGCACCTGCAGGTCGCCGTCCTGCGTCGCGCGGGCGAGGCCGTAGCGGTCCTCGAGGTAGAGCATCGCGCTCCACTGCGCGAGCCCCTCGTCGACGAACGGATGCGCGCGCGAGTCGCTGCCGACGAGCCCATGCCAAAACTGATGCGCGACCTCGTGCGCGGTGACGAACTCGCGCATCCGCGCGACCGTCGCCTCCATCGTCGAGGTGCCACCTGCGCCGCCCGTGCCGCCTGCGCTGCCCGCGCCGCCGAGCAGCCCACCGAGCAAGTCGAGCCCGCCGCCGCCCGCCGAGGGGGCCTTGTAGAACATGCTCGCGACCGTCACGAGGCCCGCGAACTCCACGCCTCCCGCGCCGCCGACGAGCGCAGCCTCGACGACGTCGAGCTCCGCGTACGGATACGCGCCGAAGCGCTGCGCGTAGAGCGCGAGCGCGCTCGCCGCGACGTCGAGAACGTGGTGCCCCGCGGCGCGCTCCGACGCGCGAAACCACGAGCGCACCGTCACGCCGCCGACGTCGCGCGTCGCGACCACGAAGTCGCGGCTCGCGAGCAGCGC
>CAIUAC010001286.1 GCA_903896985.1 uncultured Sandaracinus sp. | reverse complement strand
TCGGCGTCGAGCGTGTGCGTCTCGCTGCCGAGGCGCACCGTCGCGTCGTAGCGCTTGTCGTCCGCCGTCAGGTACGCCGAGAGCTTCGCCGCCTCGCCGACGAGCACGACGAGCACGCCCGTCGCCATCGGATCGAGCGTCCCCGCGTGACCGACGGCGCGCGTCCCGAGCGCGCGGCGCACCCGCGACACGACGTCGTGCGAGGTCGGCCCCGCGGGCTTGTCCACGATCAGCACGCCATGCGGCGCGAGCGACGCGTCCGCGCTCACGCGTCGAGCAGCCTGGCGGACTCGGCGACCACGCGCGCGCGCACCTCGTCGACGGTGCCCTCGACGGTCGCGCCCGCCGCCGAGCGATGCCCGCCGCCGCCGAGCGCGACGGCCACGCGGGAGACGTCGATGCTGCCCCGCGAGCGCAGGCTGACCTTCGTCATCGGCGCGCCGTCGGCGCCGACGCGCCACTCCCACACCAGCGCCGCGACCTCGACGCCGCGCAACATCCGGGCGTAGTTGACCAGCCCCTCGACCATGTCGTCGTCGGCGCCGGTGTGCGCCATCATCGCGCGCGTCACCGTGAGCGAGGCGATCCGCCCCGCGTGCCACGTCTCGAGCGACTCGAGCACGAAGCCGAGCAGCTTCATGCGCTCCGGCGCCCAGCCCTCGAAGACGTTGTACGCGACCGTCCAAGGGTCAGCGCCCGCCTCGACGAGATCCGCGGCGAGCCGCATCGTCGTCGGCGTCGTGCCCTGGTAGCGGAAGCCGCCCGTGTCCGTGACGATCGCGGTGTAGAGCGGGACCGCCGCCTCGGTCGGCACGCGCTCGAGCCCGAGGTCCGCCATCAGGCGCAGCACGACCTCGCCCGTCGCGACGGCGTCGGGCTCACGCACGACGACATCCCCGAAGCCGTCATGCGCCGCGTGATGATCGATGACGACCCACGGCCCCGAGACCTCGGGCGGCGGCAGCACCGCCGGCAGGAGCGCGCGCGACGCGGTGTCCGTGACGAAGGTCGCGTCGAAGGTCTCGCCCTCCGGCACCGCGCGGACGACCTCCCCCGAGCGCGGGAGAAACCGCAGGTACTCGGGGAGCGGATCCGAGCTGAACATCACGACCTCTTTGCCGAGCGCGCGCAGGATCGCCGCGAGTCCGAGCATCGAGCCGAGCGCATCCCCATCGGGGCGCAGATGACACGTGAGCAAGAAGCGCCGTCCGCCGTGGACGAGCTCCACTGCACGCGCGCGCGTCACGTCGCGGCCTTCTTCTTCTTGGCAGGCGCGGCGGTCCGCGGCGGCAGCGCGTCCGGGTCGTCGCGCCGGATCTCCTCGAGCAGCGTCTCGATCCGCAGCGCGTGATCGACGCCCGAGTCCCAGTGAAAGCGCAGCTCGGGCGTGTGCCGCATCGACAGCCGCGACGCGAGCTCCCGGCGCAGCAGGCCCTTCGCGCGCTCGAACGCGCGCACGACCCGCTTGCGCTGCGGCTCGTCGACCTCGCGGTTGTAGATGCGCACGCGCACGTCGGCGACGCTGAGATCGGGCGACACGCTCACGCCGGAGACGGTCGCGCCCGCGACGCCCGGATCGTGGACCGCGCCGCGCAGCAGCAGCCCCTCGAGCTCTTCGCGGATGCGCTCGGCCACGCGCACGGGGCGCTTCTTTTCCTCATTCGCCATCGTCGTTCTCCGAGTCTTCGTCGTCGGCGTACGGCCCGCCAGCCGAGCCATCTTCCGCTGCATACGGATCGCCGGCGAGCCCGAGCGAGTCCGCCGAGTAGGTCGTCACCTCGACGCGGCGGTCGACGACCTGCGCCTCGGTCGCCCCGGCGACGAACGAGGTCAGCTTGTCGAGCATCGACATCGCGTGCCGCCGGTCGTTCGAGAGCACCACGAAGCCGATCACCGCGCGCCGATGCGCGTCGAGGTCCTCGAGCTCCGCCGCCGCGACGTTGAAGCGCGCACGAGCGCGCTCGATGATCTTGCGGACCACCGAGCGCTTGCCCTTCAGCGAGTCATTCCAAGGGAGCGCGAGCACGATCCGGAGGAGGCCGACGACCATGTTCGCTGTCCGTTGCGCGAGCTACCCGGAGGCAGCTCAGAGCACGCCGGCGACAGCCTCGAGCTCGTAGGCGTCG
>CAIUAC010001285.1 GCA_903896985.1 uncultured Sandaracinus sp. | reverse complement strand
TCGGGCAGTCGCTGCTCGGCGCCTTCGTCAGTGACGATCAGACGCTCGTCGCGGGCGGCACGCGGAGCTTCGCGTCGGCGCTGGGCGGGCTGTTCTGGGACGCGGGCGGCGCCAACGAGGGCGCCGGGATGTACGCGCGCGCCTATCGCCCGGTCGTGCAGCTCGCCTTCGCGGTGCAGCAGCGGCTCTTCGGCGACGCGACGCCCGGCTACCACGCGACGAGCCTCCTGCTGCACGCCTTCAACTCGGTGCTCGTGCTGCGCTGGCTCGAGCGCCGACTGAGCCCGGGGAAGTCACCCGCGGGCGTCTGGGCGGCGCTGTTCGGCGCGCTCCTCTTCGCGATGCACCCCGCGCACGCCGAGAACGTCGCGTGGATCTCCGGCTCGACGGATCTCTGGATGACCGCCGGCTGGCTGCTCGGCTTCGAGCTGCTCGAGCGCGAGGGGACTCAGGCGCTCGCGGGTGCCGGTGCCGCGCTCTTCGCCGCCGTGCTCGCGAAGGAGCCCGCGATGCTGGCGCCGGTGCTCTGGCTGGTGGACCGCTGGGCGCAGCAGCGCCTCGGGCGCGAGGACCGGCGGCGCGTCCTGGCGAGCTTCGGCGCGGTGGCTTGCGCGGCGGCGCTCGTCTACGCCATGGCGTGGTCGGCGACGGCGGGAGCCGGCACGAACGGCGAGCCGACTGCGCCGCTCAGCCTGGCGAGGGCCGCCGCGCTGTTGACGAGCTACGCCAGCATCGCGCTCTGGCCGTCGCACCTCACCTTTCAGGCGCAGGCGCTCGTCGTGGGGGCGGCCCACATCGGGGTCTCGCGCGCCCACGTCCTCGTCGGCGCGGCGCTCGCGGGGCTGCTGCTCGTCGGGGCGGTGGCGAGCGTGCGGCGCCCGCGCCTGCGTCCGTGGGTCGGCGACGCCGCGTGGTTCTTCCTCCCGCTGCTGCCCGTCGTCCTCCTCGTGCAGGACGTGCTCTCGGACCGCTTCCTCTATCTGCCGCTGCTCGGCCTCGTGGCGTTGGCGGCCCGCGGCGTCGAGCGCGGGCTCGCCTCTCCGAAGGCCTTCGTGCGCCTCGCGGTGTATTGGGCAGCCGCGCTCGTCCTCGTCGCGAGCGTGCCCGCGAGCCTGCGCGCGTCGAGCGACTTCCGCTCGGAAGAGTCCCTCTGGCGCTCGCAGCTCGCCGCGTTTCCCGAGCTCCCGAAGCCGCTCGACGCCCTCGGCGAGGAGCTCCTGCTCCAGCGCCGCTTCGGAGAGGCGCGCGCCTACTTCGAGCGGGGCTACACCCAGGCGCAGCGCGTTCAACAGACCGGCGCGGCGCTGCACTTCGCGGTTCACCTGATCGTGCTCGATCAGGCGGCGAGCCCCGAGTGGGACCGCCCGCGGATACACCAGGTCGCGATGGGCTGCGTGTCCCTCTTCGAGCGCCGACGGGCCGAGTACCAGCGCGGCTCGGTGCACATCGCCATGCGGCTCTCGCGGCCGGCGGCGGTGCGCCTCTCGGGGGGGGCGCTGCTCGTGTTGGTGCCGTGCGCGCGCGCGCTGCTCGCGGATCAAGACGTAGACCGCGCCCTCGGCTGGGCAGACCGCGCGGCGACGCTGCGCCCGAGGGATCCGCAGATCCTCGAGCTCGCCGCCATCGCGCGCGCTCGCGCCGGGGAGTTCACAGGGGCTGGCCTGGCCCTCGCCACGCTGCACCAGCTCTCGCCCCAGACCGACCTCTCCCCGCTCGAGCGGCGCTTCGAGGCGGCGCGCAGCCTCGCGGCCGAGCCGCGGCCGACGGACGCGAAGGCGCGCGCGCTCTACGACGCGCGCCTGCTGCTGACCCTCGGCACGCCCGAGGGAGCCCGCCGCGCGCTCGCGCCCGCGATCGCGCTCGCGCCGACGGACCACGAGCTCGTCCACACGCTGGCGCAGACCTTCGTCTCCGAGAAGCGCTTCGACCAGGCCGCCGCCGTTCTCGAGCGTGGGGCGGCGCTCGAGCCGGAGGATCCCTTCTGGGCGCTCGCCGTGGAGGCGCTCGGCCGCGCTCGCGCGGAGGCGCCCGAATTGCCCCGCCCTTGACCCCCCCTTGACCCGCGCCCCCCCCTCGCTAGACTGCGCGCCCTTTCGAGAAACGGGTGACGGGGCCACGGCTCTGCACTACGGAGATACGCATGCTGCAACCTGAGAAGAAGACCGAGCTCATCGAGAAGTACCGTCGCCACGACGGCGACACCGGCTCCCCCGAGGTCCAGATCGCGATCCTGACGGAGCGCATCCAGTACCTCACGGAGCACTTCAAGACCCACGCGAAGGACCACCACTCGCGCCGCGGGCTGCTTCAGCTGGTCAGCCAGCGTCGCCGCCTCCTCGACTACCTCCGCAGCCGGAGCGTCGAGCGCTACCGGAACGTCATCACCTCTCTCGGCATCCGCAAGTGATGCTCTGAGTTGGACGGGGCCGGCGACATGGTGTCGCTGGCCCTTTTCGTATGTGCGCGCTTCTGCTCCGCAGCGGCGCGCATCGCTCTCTGAAGACCCGCCCGAGCTCGTGCGCCCTGGACGCAGTTCGGACTTCGTTTCGAGTCGTCGAAGCGCCCCCTGCTCACGCCACACCGAGTGTCGCGTGACCCGGGCGCCCATCGAACCCTGGAACCGAGGACCGAGCCTCCCGGCTGCCCGATCGAAGGCACCATCGCCTGTGCACGCGGAGCGCGCGCAGGCCCGAGGCTCGAACCCATGTTCATTCGCGAAAACGTCAAGATTGGCGACCGGCTCATCACGCTCGAGACCGGTCGTATCGCCAAGCAGGCGAACTCCGTGCTCGTCACCTGCGGCGAGACCATCGTGCTCGTCACCGTCGTCGGCACGGACTCGTCGCGCCCCGGCATCGACTTCTTCCCGCTCAGCGTCGACTACGTCGAGAAGACGTACGCCGCCGGCAAGATCCCCGGCGGCTTCTTCAAGCGCGAAGGGCGCCTCCGCGACGAGGAAGTGCTCGTCTCGCGCCTGATCGACCGGCCTTGCCGCCCGCTCTTCCCGGAGGGCTACAAGAACGAGGTCCAGATCATCGCGACCGTCCTCTCCTACGACAAGGAGAACCCCTCGGACATGCTCGCGATGCTCGGCGCCTCGGCGGCGCTGCACATCTCGAACATCCCGTGGGACGGCCCGATCGGCGGCGTCCGCGTCGCCCGCGTCGACGGCAAGCTGATCGCCAACCCGACCTTCGCCGAGATGGAGAAGGCGGACCTCGAGATCGTCGTCGCCGCGTCGAAGAACGCGATCATGATGGTCGAGGGTGAGGCCAGCGAGGTTCAGGAGAACGACCTCGTCGAGGCGATGTTCTTCGGCCAGCAGGCCGTGCAGGACGCGATCAACCTGATCGAGCGTATGCGCGAGGTCGCGGGCAAGCCGAAGATGGCGTTCACCGCCCCCTCGACCCCCGAGAACATCGTCGCCCGCGTCAAGGAGCTTGGGCTCCCGGGCGTGCGCGAGGCGTGCAACGTCCGCGTCAAGCACGAGCGCTACGGGGCGTTCAAGACCGCGAAGAAGGCCGTCGTCGCGCAGGTCGTGAAGGAGCTCGGCGCCGACGCCGAGAACCACGCGAAGACCGCGTTCGAAGACCTCCGCTACGAGACGATGCGCCTACAGATCGTCGACGAGGGCCGCCGCGTCGACGGCCGCGACCTCACCACCGTTCGCCCGATCTCGATCGAGGCGGGCCTCCTCCCCCGCGTGCACGGCTCCTCGCTGTTCACCCGCGGCGAGACGCAGGGCATCGTCACCGTGACGCTCGGCACGGGCCAGGACGAGCAGCGCATCGACGCGCTGATCGGCGGCTCGTTCAAGAACTTCATGCTGCACTACAACTTCCCGCCGTACTCGGTCGGCGAGGCGAAGATGATGCGCGGCCCGGGTCGCCGCGAGGTCGGCCACGGCAAGCTCGCCGAGCGCGCGATCTCGAAGGTCCTGCCGGCGAAGGTCGACTTCCCCTACACGATCCGCATCGTCTCGGAGATCACCGAGTCGAACGGCTCCTCCTCGATGGCGACCGTCTGCGGCGGCTCGCTCTCGCTGATGGACGCGGGCGTGCCGATCAAGGCGCCCGTCGCCGGCGTCGCGATGGGCCTGATCTCGGAGCACGGCAAGTTCGCCGTCCTCACGGACATCCTCGGTGACGAGGACGCGCTCGGCGACATGGACTTCAAGGTGTGCGGCACCTCGAAGGGCATCACCGCCATCCAGATGGACATCAAGATCAGCGGGCTCGCCCGCGACGTCGTCACGCGTGCGCTCGCGCAGGCGAAGGACGGTCGGCTCCACATCCTCGGCAAGATGAACGAGGCGCTCGCCACGCATCGCGCCGATATGTCGAAGTACGCGCCGCGCATCGTGACCATCAAGGTCAAGCCGGATCAGATCCGCCTCGTCATCGGGCCGGGCGGCAAGATGATCAAGGCGATCGTCGATCAGACGGGCGTGCAGATCGACGTGCAGGACGACGGCACCGTCGCCATCGCGAGCTCGGACAGCGTCGCCGCGCAGCGCGCGATCGACATCATCCGCGGCATCACGCAGGAGCCGGAGATCGGCGCGACCTACAAGGGCACCGTGCGCCGCGTCGAGCCTTACGGCGCGTTCCTCGAGATCATGCCGGGCAACGACGGCCTGCTGCACATCTCGGACATCGACTGGGCGCGCATCGACTCCGTCGAGGACGTGATGAAGCTCGGCGACATCGTCGACGTGAAGGTCACGAACATCGACCGCGAGGGTCGCATCCGACTGAGCCGCAAGGAGCTGCTGCCGAAGCCGGAAGGCTACATCGAGCAGCCGCCCCGCGAGGATCGCGGCGGCAGTGACCGTGGCGGGGATCGCGGCGGGAGCCGGGATCGCGGCCCGCGTCGTGACGGCGGCGGCGGCGGACGCGGCGGCCCGCGCCGCTGAGCCATCAGGCCATCGCACATGACCGACTCTCCCTCTGAAAAGAGCGGAGGCGACGTGAGCCCGGAGCTTCAGGTGTTCGTCCTGAAGCCCGGGCTCGCTTCGCTTCCGAGGTACGCCACGGACGGCGCGGCGGGGCTCGACCTCGCGGCCGCGCTCGAGGCGCCGCTGACCATCGCGCCTGGCGCTTGGGTCGCGGTGCCGACGGGCTTGGCGCTCGCGCTGCCTGCGGGGCACGAGGGCCAGGTGCGTCCGCGCTCTGGGCTCGCGGCGAAGCACGGCGTCACGGTGCTGAACGCGCCCGGCACGATCGACGAGGACTACCGCGGCGAGGTGAAGGTGCTGCTCGTCAACCACGGGCTGAGCGACTTCATCGTCCTGCCGGGGGACCGCATCGCGCAGCTCGTCGTCGCGCCCGTCGTGCGCGCGCGCGTCGTCACCGTCGAGAGCGTCGAGCGGCTCGGCGAGACGACGCGCGGCGCCGGCGGCTTCGGCAGCACGGGCGGGGTCGGCGGCTGATGGCGGGGTGCGCCGAGCACGACGCCGACACGCTCTGCGTCGGCGTCGCGCTCGGGCGCTACTCGCGCGCGGACGTGCGCGACTGGGTCGACGCGGAGGTGCTGCGCCGGGAGAAGCTGCCCGACGCGCTGCTCGAGCTGACGACGCTCGCGCACCGGGAGGTCGAGGAGATCGCGGCGCTCCTGCGCGCGCTCTCGACGGGCGCCCCGGCGCGGCTCTGGGGCCTCGCGGTCGAGCTGCTCGCGGAGGACTATCGCGGCGGCGCGTGCGCGCTCGAGCCGACGATCGAGCGGCTCGTCACGGCGGCGCACCTGTATGGCGCCTACGACACTCCAGCCGAGGCCGAGCTGTACTTCTTGGAGGACGGGCTCACCCTCGCGCGAGACGGCACCTGGGGCACGCTCGACGACGTGCGCGCGCACCTCGAGCAGCTCTTCGCGGAGCACGCGCGGGGCGTCCGCGCGACGCACCTCGCCTGAGGCGCGCGCCGCAGCGCCGTGCTCGCTTGGCGCTCAGTGCGGGGCGCGGTGGGCGAGCCAGGTCGCGATGACGCGCAGGTCGTCGGCGGAGAGCGGCGGCAAGCCGAGCGGCATCCCGACCGCCGCCTCGGAGCGCGGGGCGCGCGTCGGTGAAGCCTCGTGCGCCGCCTCGAGGTGACGCGTCAGCAGGCGCGCGAGGAGCGGCGCGGTGCCGCTCGCGTCCGGGGTGACGATGGAGCGGTGGGTGCCGTCGGGGAGCACGACGCCGGCCATGACCCCCTCGTACGACGAGAGGTCGAGCGCCGAGCGCGGGAAGCCAAACACGGCAGAGGCCTGCTCGCCGGTGGTGTGCGCGTGGCAGTGAATGCACGAGCGCCCGAAGAGCCTGCGCACGTCGGCGAAGCGCACGGCGCGCGGCAGCGGCGTGAGCTCGCTCTGGACGACGACGTGCGGGGCGGGCGCCGGAGCGCCGAAGTCCCCGAGAAAGAGGTAGTCGCGGAGCGCGAGCGCGACCTCGCGGCGGAGCGCGACGCGCGGCATATGGGCGTCCCGATCGACCGACTGCGGGTCGAGGATCCAGGCGAGCGCGACGTCGGGATCGAGGGAGTCGCGCGCGAGGCGCAGGTCGGGCCCGAGCACCGCTTGAGCGCCCATGGCGCGCAGCGTGTCGGGCGGGATGGAGAGCGCCGGCTGGGCCGTGCCGAACGAGTGGCAGACCGGGCACCCAGAGGCCTGAAAGGCGCGCCGCCCGGCCTCGAGGTTCGAGCGCTGCGGCGCGGGGCTCGGCGCGGCAGCGCGGGCACCGGCGGCGACGCGCAGGTACGCGACCATCGCCCGCGCGTCGGTCTCGGTCACCGGCAGCTGAGGCATCGACTCCTCGAGCCGCGGCCGGCGGTGCGTCGGGTCCTGGAGGTACGCGACGAGCGCGTCGGCTCGCATCCGTCTAGCCGCGCTCGCGAGCGAGGGCACGAAGAGGTAATGGCGGACGGCCGGGGCGCTGCCGAGGCCGCTGTGCCGCGCGCGCAGCACCTCCGCGTGGCAGGCGACGCAGCGGGCGCCCGCGCCGAAGCCTCCGCCGGGGAGCGCGTGGCAGCTGACACAGCCGTAGCGCGCGAGCGCCGCTCGTCCTGCCGCCGCGTCTTGCGCGCTCGCGGTCGTCGCGCCGAGCAGCGACAGCGCGACGGCGAGCCCGAGGCCGGCTAGCCGGAGAGCCCGCGCGAGGGAGTTCACCGGGGCTCGGCGGCCGCGAGCGCGGTGCTCGCGCCTGTGCGCGAAGTGGTCGGGCTCGGCGGCGCGATCCGGTCGCGGAGCGTCGCCAGCTCGGCCTCACGCGTGGCCGCGACGGCGACCTCGATCACGAATTCGGCGTGCATCGCCTCGAGCATCACGTTGGCGTCGGTCGTCGCCAGCCCGATCAGGTGGTAGGCGCCGTAGCAGGTGACGACGTCTTCGTAGGTGTTGGCGCTGCACACCGCGGCAGCCTGCTGCGCCTGCGCGACCGCTGCCGCCGCATCGCCCGAGCGCCAGAGCGCGATCGCGAGCCCGACGC
>CAIUAC010001284.1 GCA_903896985.1 uncultured Sandaracinus sp. | reverse complement strand
GCTGATCTGAGACCTAGGAGTTTGTATGCCGCGCGCAAAAAGGGGCTTTAAGGCCCGTCGTCGTCGTAATCGTATCTTCCGCCACGCCAAGGGCTTCTTCGGCGCCCGCGGCCGCATCTTCGGCGACGCCGTCGAGCAGGTCCGCAACGCTTGGACGGACGCGTTCAAGGCGCGCCGTATGCGCAAGCGTGACTTCCGCCGCCTGTGGATCGCCCGCATCAACGCCGCCGCGCGTCTGCTCGGCGTCAGCTACAGCAAGCTCACGTTCAAGCTGAAGACCGCTCGCATCGAGATCGACCGCAAGATCCTCGCGGATCTCGCCGTCAGCGATCCGGGTGGTTTCAAGGCTGTCGTCGACGCCGCTCAGTAGAGATCGTTTGCTGCTTTCTCGGAGGGCTGTTCCGTGACGGTCGACGATCCGGTTCAGCAGTTCGAAGCCGGTCTCGCCAAGCTCGAGGCGACGTACCCGCAGGCGCTCGAGGCGTGCAGCGATGAACAATCGCTGCGCGCTGCGAACGCGCGGTTCGTCGGCCCGCAGGGCGAGCTGACGGCGTTGCTCAAGTGGATGCCCAAGCTCCCCGGCGACCGCCGGAAGGAGCTGGGGCAGCGCGCCAACGCGGCGAAGGGCGGCATCGAGCGCGCGTTCGCGGCGAAGCTCGCTGGGCTCGCGGCGGCTGAGCGCGAGGCGGAGCTCTCGGGACCGAGCGTCGACGTCTCGCTGCCTGGGCGTCATGCCCGCGCGGGGCGGCTGCACCCGATGACGCGCGTCGTGCACGAGCTGATCGACGTCTTCACGTCGCTCGGCTTCGACGTCGCGGAGGGGCCCGAGGTCGAGCTCTACGAGTACAACTTCGACAAGCTCGGCTTTCCGCCCGATCACCCGGCGACGGATATGCAGGACAGCTTCTTCGTCGAGACGGGCTTGAACGCCGCCGGCGTGCTGGATCCGGCGAAGGCGCGCACCGTGCTGCGCACGCACACCTCGAACATGCAGGTGCGCGAGATGCTCGCGCGTAAGCCGCCCATGGCCGTGATCGCGCCCGGGCAGGTCTATCGGCGCGACGACGACGTCACGCACTCGCCGATGTTCTTCCAGATCGAGGGCTTCCTCGTCGACGAGAACGTGTCTTTTGCGAACCTGCGCGGCGTGCTCGCGCGCTTCGCAGAGCGGATGTTCGGCGAGGGCACGCCGGTGCGCCTGCGCCCGAGCTATTTCCCGTTCGTCGAGCCGGGCGCCGAGGTCGACATCGGCTGCATGATCTGCCGCGGCTGGCGCGGGGACGCCGAGGCGCGCGCGCGGCAGTCGCAGTGTCGCGTCTGCAAGACGACGGGCTTCGTCGAGGTGCTCGGCTGCGGGATGATCCATCCCGTCGTGTTCCAGCACGCGGGCATCGACCCGGAGAAGTACACGGGCTTCGCGTTCGGCATGGGCATCGATCGCATCGCGATGCTGCGGTACGGCGTGACGGATATACGGCTGCTCTACGAGAACGACGTCCGCTTCCTCGAGCAGCTCTGACGGAGACGAACTTTGCGCGCCTCGACTCAGTGGCTGTGTGAGCTCGCGGGGGTGCAGGCGACGCCGGCCGAGATCGCCGAGCGCCTGACGGCGGGCGGGCTCGAGGTCGAGGCGCTGCACCCGTATGGAGCGTCGCTCGAGGGCGTCGTCGTCGCGGAGGTGCGCAGCCGCGCGCCGCACCCGAAGCGCGACAAGCTGACCGTCGTCGAGGTCTTCGACGGAACGATCGTGCACACGGTCGTCTGCGGCGCGTCGAATGTGCCGGAGCCGGGCGGGCGCGTGCTGCTCGCGCGCGTCGGCGCGGTGCTGCCGGGGGGCGTCGCGATCGCGGAGCGCGAGCTCGCGGGCGTGGTGTCGCGCGGGATGCTCTGCAGCGAGAGCGAGCTCGGGATCGGGAGCGAGGCGGGCGGGATCGTGGTGCTCGGTGAGGCGGACGTCGCCGCGCTCGGGGCGCGCGCG
>CAIUAC010001283.1 GCA_903896985.1 uncultured Sandaracinus sp. | reverse complement strand
GCGCGGTCACCTCGCCACCTCCGCCGCCTCAACCTCGGTCACCTCGCCCCGCGCGTCGGTCACCTCGCCCCGCGCGGTCACCTCGCCCCGCGCCTTCCCGCGGAAGTTCGCCCATCGCGCCCACCGGTCCCCGACCCCCACCTCTTACGCGACCACCCCCAACCCGCAGCCCCTCGCGCGCCGCCCCCGGCGATGTGCGGCGGCCGCGCCAGCGCTCAGCCCACCCGACGCACCGCTGCGACGCCGACCCCTTCCCCGAAACTCCCGCCCCCGGCGGGGGCGGGCTGGGGTGGGGGGGATAAGCGACTCGCCTTCTCAGTGCCGGGGGCGGGACTCGAACCCGCAAGTCGTTGCCGACGGGGCGATTTTAAGTCGCCTGCGTATGCCAATTCCGCCACCCCGGCTGGGTGTCTCGTCGCGTTGCTCCGTGCGCTTTTTTGACGCCGGACGCCATTCCATAGCAGGAGTGGACGCTCTGGAGGCGGAGACATGCGCAAGGACGAGCTGATCAGCGTGCTGGGTGGGCTTTTGAAGGACGTGCTCAAGGCGCGGTTCGCCGGTACGGAGAGGGCGAAGCTCGCGCGCGCACACGGCTACGCGGACGGCTACATGAAGGCGCTGCTCGACACCGGGCTCGTCGACAAGGCCAGCCTGCTGCGCGCCGTCAGCGAATCGCGGGCCGAATACCTCGACGCGGAGGACGCGCGCGAAGAGGCGACGTCCGGCGTGAAGGACACGCGCATCGAGAGCCTCGGCGCGAGGAGCGCGGTCGCCTGAGTCTGGGCGAGGCTCGGGTGCGTACGCCCCGGGCGACGCGACGACGGAAATGAAAAGGGGACCGGCTGCCCGGTCCCCTTTCTCGTTGGGTGCTGCCGAAGAGCGGCTAGGGGTTCAGGACGCGGACGCCGTTCGCCTTCGTGCCCTGCTCACGACGCCACCAGGTCGCGACGTACGAGGTGTTGGCGAGCAGGACCTGGTCGACGAAGTAGCCGGTGCTGTCCGTCGAGTCGAGCGCGGTGAGCGTCCACCCGCCCGCCGCGGCGCGCGTCGCGAACATCACGTGCTGCACGGTCGCGTCCTGGTAGGCGATGCGCACCTCGCCGCCGTCGGTCACGACGATCGAGCTGTCGTCACCGACGACGTGCCGACCGTCGGGGTTGGGCGTGGTGCCGTCGGTCGAGCCGTCGTCGACGACCTCCTTCACCTCGACCGTGGTGCCGCTGATGCGCGCGTACTTGAGCTTCTCTTCCGCGCCGTCGACGTAGGAGACGTGCCACTTGCCGGCCGCGTCCACGAAGAGCGAGGCGCCGATGCCGCTGTCCCCGATGAAGGGGCTGCCGGCCGCGTAGCCGTCGATCAGGAAGGGCGCGCCCCAAGCGCTGCCGTCGTTCGACACGCCCTGGATGTTGCCCGAGTTGCGGTCGTAGTAGACGAGCCCGAAGCCCGAGGCCGTGCGCGCGAGCGAGATGTGGAGGCCGATCGCCGGCGGGAGGTCCTCGATCCACGGATCCGGGAGCGCCGCAGCGCAAGTGCCCGCGTTGCACGCCTGCGTGTCGGAGCACGCCGTCGCGCAGTCGCTCGTCGGCGTGATGCACTCGCCGCTCTCGAGGCAGCTCTGGCCGGTGCCGCAGTACTGCGCGCGACACGCCATCGTGCCGGTGACGACCGCGGTGATGGTCCAGTCGGTCGGGTCGGCGGGGGCGGCGTTGGCCGCGTGCGCGACGTAGACGCCCGAGGTCGGGCGACCGCTCGTCTCCGGCGCGTCGATGCGCAGGTAGGCGACGACGGGCACGCCCGCGTCGGTCAGCACGAGCGAGGAGTAGCGGCCCGCGTCGCCGCTGTCGTCGACGACCTGCGTGGACCAGCTGGAGCCGCTGCGAATGGCGAGCTTGAGCGCGCCGGCGTCCGCGTCGTAGTAGCTGACATAGAGCGTGCCGTCGGTGCTGCGCGCGATGCTGGTGAAGCGGCCGACGTCGGGCCCGGGCGCCGAGACGCCGCCGCGCCAGCCGCTCGGACCGGCGACGACGGGCGAGGACGGCGCGCCGTCGACGATCTCCCAATCGACCGTGGAGGAGGCGGCGTCGTACTGACCGACGACGAGGTCGCCGTAGTGGCGCGTCGGAGGATTGCCTGCCGCATAGCCGCTCAGCGTCGGCACGCCGCTCTCGTCGAGCACCATATCGAGGTGCGTCGCGAGCTGCCCCGGGGTCAGCGGCGGCTTCTCGGTGCACGCGCCGGCGGCGCAGCGCACCGTGCAGCCGTCGAGCTCGATCGACGCGGGCGGGCAGGTGAAGCCGGGCGCGCAGTCGGCGTCGTCGCCGTACGTCTGGCACATATTGGTCGTCGTGCAGCAGAACTGCCCGGCCTCGGGCGCGGTGCCGCAGAGCCCGTCACAGGCGGGGGGCGTCGGCACCGTCTTCTTGCTGCCGCAGTCGCAGCCCATCGCGCCGAACGCGAGAGGAGTCGCGAGGACCAGCACGACCGGGAGATGCTTCAGCGCGGCGCGCGCGAGCCGCCCCG
>CAIUAC010001282.1 GCA_903896985.1 uncultured Sandaracinus sp. | reverse complement strand
GATGGACGAGGCGCTCGTCACCGCGGCGCTCGACCTGTCGGGGCGGCCGTTCTTCGTGTGGAAGGTGCCCCTGCCGAAGGCGAAGATCGGCGACTTCGACGTGGAGCTCGCGGAGATCTTCTTCGAGGCGTTCGCGCGCGGGGCGCAGTGCAACCTGCACGTCGTGCTGCACGCGGGCGAGAACCTGCACCACATCGTCGAGGTCGCGTTCAAGGCGCTCGCGAGGGCGCTCCGCGAGGCGACGGAGCTCGACCCGCGCGCGGCGGGCGCGGTGCCCTCGACGAAGGGGACGCTCACGGAATGAGCGCGCCGGCGGTCGTCGTCGTGGACCTCGGGGCGGGGAACCTGCGCAGCGTCGCGCGGGCGCTCGAGCGCGCGGGGGCGCGCGTCACGGTGTCGGGCGACGCGGCGGTGCTGTCGCGCGCGGACAGGCTCGTCGTGCCGGGGCAGGGCGCGTTTCGCGACGGCGCGGCGGCGCTCGTCGGGGGCGTCGGGGAGGCGCTCCGCGAGCGCATCGAGGCGGGCGTGCCGTACCTCGGGCTCTGCCTCGGGATGCAGCTTTTGTTCGAGCGCAGCGAGGAGGCGCCGGGCGCGCGCGGGCTCGGGGTGTTCGAGGGCACCGTCGTGCGCTTCGCGAGCGACCTCACGGACGCCGAGACGCGCGCGCGGCTGAAGGTGCCGCATATGGGCTGGAACGAGGTGCGCGGCGCGCATCCGCTGCTCGATGAGAGCGTGTGGTTCTACTTCGTGCACTCGTTCTACTGCGTGCCGGAGGACACCTCGCTCGTCGTCGGCACCGCCGACTACGGCGACAATTTCTGCGCGGCGATCGCGCGCGGGAGCGTGTTCGCGTGCCAGTTTCACCCGGAGAAGAGCCAAGACGCGGGCGCGCTGCTGCTCGAGCGCTTCCTCGCGGGCAGGCGCTGGGAGGCGGGGCGATG
The DNA here is from genome assembly GCA_903896985.1 of uncultured Sandaracinus sp. Taxonomy (GTDB): domain Bacteria; phylum Myxococcota_A; class Polyangia; order Polyangiales; family JADJQN01; genus CAIUAC01. The sequence continues at coordinate 1,802 of CAIUAC010001282.1, read as the reverse complement.
GAGCTGATCCCGGCGATCGATGTGCTCGGCGGGCAGGTCGTGCGGCTGCACCAAGGTCGCTACGACGCGGCGACGGTGTACGGCGACGATCCGGCGGTGTGGGCCAAGACGTTCTTCGACGCGGGCGCGACGCGTTTGCACGTCGTGGACCTCGACGGCGCGCGCGACGGCGAGCCGGGGAACGTCGCCGTGATCGAGCGCATCCTCGCGGCGGCGCCGCTGCGCGTGCAGATCGGCGGCGGCATTCGGACGCGCGCGAGCGCCGAGCGCTGGCTCGACGCGGGCGCGGCGCGCGTGGTGCTCGGGACGGCGGCGGTGCGCGACCCGGCGCTCGTGCAGGCGCTCTGCGCGGCGCGCCCGGGCTGCGTCGTCGTCGCCATCGACGCGCACGAGAACGAGGTGAAGGTGCAGGGCTGGCTCGAGGGCACCGGCGTGCGCGCCCGCGACCTCGCGCGCGACGTGGACGAGTGGGGCGTCGCCGCGGTGCTCTTCACGGCGATCGAGCGCGACGGCACGAGCGCGGGCCCTGATGTGCGCGCGACCGCGGCCTTGCAGAGCGGGCTGCGCGCGACGGTGATCGCCTCGGGCGGCATCGGCTCGCTCGCGCACCTCGAGGCGCTCCGCGCGGCGGGCGTGCGCGCGTCGGTGTGCGGGCGCGCGCTCTACTCGGGCGCGTTCACGCTCGAGGAGGCGTTCGCGGCGTGCGGGCCTCAACAGCCGATGGCGGAGGACGTCTCGTCGCGCGGGCCTCAGCCGCTGGCGCCTTCGTCCGAGGAGCGCCGCTGATGCTCGCCAAGCGCATCGTGCCGTGCCTCGATGTCAAGGATGGGCGCGTCGTCAAGGGCGTGAAGTTCGTCGGGCTGCGCGATGCGGGGGACCCGGTGGAGTGCGCGGCGCGGTACGACGCGGAGGGCGCGGACGAGCTGACGTTCCTCGACATCACGGCGTCGAGCGATGACCGGCGCATCCTGCTCGACCTCGTGGAGCGCACGGCGGCGACGATCCGCGTGCCGCTGACCGTCGGCGGTGGCGTACGCGAGCTGCGCGATGTGCGGGACCTGCTCGGCGCGGGCGCGGACAAGGTCGCCATCAACACCTCGGCGGTGAAGACGCCCGAGCTGATCGCGGCTGTCAGCGCGGCGTACGGCGCGCAGGCGCTGGTCGTCGCGATCGACTGCAAGCGCGTCAGCGCCGAGGGAGAGGCCGCGCGCTGGGAGGTCTTCACGCACGGCGGGCGCACGGCGACGGGGCTCGACGTGCTCGCGTGGGCGCGGCGCGTCGTGGAGCTCGGCGCGGGGGAGATCTTGCTGACGTCGATGGACCGCGACGGCACGCGCGACGGCTATGACCTCGCGCTGACGCGCGCCGTGGTGGACGCGGTGAGCGTGCCGGTGATCGCGTCGGGCGGGGTCGGGACGCTCGCGCACATCCTCGCGGGGCTCGACGACGCGGGGGCGGACGCGGCGCTCGCGGCGTCGATCTTCCACGACGGCGAGCACACGGTCGGTGAGGTGAAGCGGTATCTCGCGGCGCACGGCGTGCGCGTGCGACCGGTGTCTGGAGGCGCGCAGTGAGCGACGTGGCAGGGACGACCATCGATGACCTCGTCGCCGCGCTGAAGAGCCGGCGGGCGCCGCTGCCGTTCGAGATCGGCGCGTTCGTCGCGCTCTCGGTGTGCGAGGCGCTCGCGTCCGCGCCGGCGCAGGTCAGCGGCAGCGTGGTGCGCATCGCGCAGGACGGCGCCGTGGGCGTGTCGGCGCCGGCGAAGAGCGCGAGCGATGAGGCGTGCGCGCGCTCGATCG
>CAIUAC010001281.1 GCA_903896985.1 uncultured Sandaracinus sp. | reverse complement strand
GCTCGGGCAGAGCGACCTCGTCGAGCGCATCGCCTTCCCGCTGATGATGCACGCGACGCTGCGCTGGCTCGCCGGGCAGTCGAACACGGACGTCGTGCTCGCGCGCGCGCCGGGCACACCGCTCGCCGTCGGACGCGGCGCGACCGCCCTCGGGCCGGGCGGCGCCGCGCTCACGCCCGTCGCGGGCGTCGTCGTCGACACGACGCGCGCGGGCCTCTATCACGTCGGCGAGGAGGTCCTCGCGTACGACGCCTCGCGCGACGCGGAGTCGCTCAACGTCGACCCGAGCGGGCGCGCGCTCGACCCGCTCCGCGCGCTGCCGCCGCTCTCGGTGATCATCGCCGCGGTGCTGCTCGCGCTCGTGCTGCTCGAGTGGCTGCTGCTGCACCGCGGGAGGCTCGGGTGAGCGTCTCCTTCGGCTTCGCGCTCGGGCTCTTCGCGCTGCTGCTCGTGCCGCTCGTGCCGCTGTTCGCGTGGCGCAGCCGCTACGGGCTCTCGCGGCGGCGCACGGCGATGGTGACGGTGACGCGCGCGCTCGTCGTGCTGCTCGTCGCGCTCGCGCTCGCCGACCTGCGCGTCGGGCTACCCGACGACGCGCTCACGGTCGCGCCGATCGTCGACGCGTCGGCGAGCATCACGGGCGCAGAGCGCGCGGGCGTGCAGGCGCTGCTCGCGAACCTGCGCGCGCCGACGACGCCGACGGGGCGGCGCGAGGTGACGTTCGTCGACGTGCCGCCGTCGCCGCGCACCCCGGAGCGCACCGACCTCGCGCCCGAGGTGCTGCTCGCGACCGCGCTGATGCCGCCGGGCAGGCTGCGGCGCGTGCTGCTCGCGACGGATGGGCGCGATCAGGGCGGCGCGCTGCTGCAGGCGGTCGCGGCCGCCGCGCGCGCGGGCGTGCACGTCGAGGTGCTGCCGCTCGGCGACGCGCCGACCGCCGATGGGCTGCTGCTGTCGAGGCTCGAGGTGCCGCGCCTCGTGCGCGGGGGCGAGACGCTCGACGTCGGCGCGGAGCTGCGCGCGACCCGCGAGACGAGCGCGTCGCTCGAGGTGTTGGTGGACGAGCGCGTCGTCTCGACCGAGCGCGTGACGGCGGCCGAGGGGACGAGCGTGCACCGCGTGTCGGTGACGTTCCCCGACGACGAGGGCGTGCACCAAGTCGAGGTGCGCGCGACGTCCCCGGCGAGCTCCATCGTCGAGAACGATCACCTCCGCGCGCTCGTGCAGGTGACGCCGCGGCCGCGCGTGCTGCTCGTGCATCAGCTCGCGGCGGGCGGCGAGCCTGCGCTCGCGAGCGTGCTCCGCGCGGCGCGCTACGGGGTCGACGCGGTGCGCGTGCCGGAGGCGACGCTGACGGCGGACGCGCTCGAGCGGTACGCGCTCGTGGTGCTCGACGAGCTGGATCTCGCGACGCTGAGCGACGCGCAGCAGAGCGCCTTGCGGCGGTGGGTCGAGCGACGCGGCGGCGGGCTCGTCACGATCACGGGCGATCACGCGATCCACCGCGAGCCCGACACGCTGCGCGAGATCGAGCCCGTGAAGCCGCCCGCCGCCATCCCCGAGCCGCGCCCGCTCGAGCTGGTGCTCGTGCTCGATCGCTCGTCGTCGATGGACGGCAACCCGATCTCGACGGCGCGGCGCGCGGCGGCGCTCGCGGTGATGTCGCTGCGCGTGGACGCGACGGCGGGCTTCGTCGCGTTCTCCGACGGCGCCGATCATGTGCGGGCGCCGGTGCCCTCGACGGGCTTCGCGGACCTCGCCGCGTACATCAACACCGTCGGCGCGAGCGGCGGCACGGACCTCGGCGCGGCGCTCCGCGCGGCGGCGAGCGTCGTCACGAGCGACCCGCGCTACATCCATCACGTCATCCTGCTCTCCGACGGCGAGAGCGATCCGGAGCCCGCGCTCGCGGCGGCGCGCATGGTCGCGGGGCGCGGGGCCACGATCAGCGTGATCTCGCTCGGCTCGCGCAACCCGCTGATGGCGGAGATCGCGGCCATCGGGCGCGGTCGCTATCACGTCACGCAGAGCGTCGGCTCGCTGCCGTCCCTGATGGTGCGCGAGTCGCAATTCCGGCAGCAGCCGGGCAGTCGGCAGGTGTCGTTCACGACCTCCGTGGTGACGCCCTCCCCGCTCCTCGACGGCACCGACATCTCGAGCGCGCCCGCGCTGACGGGCTTCGCGCTCGCGGACGCGCGACGCGAGGCCGACACGCTGCTCTCTGCGCCCGACGGCATGCCGCTGCTCGCGCACTGGCACCGTGGGCTCGGACAAGTCGCGACGTTCACGAGCGCGACGAACGGCGGCTGGGCGGACGACTGGCGCGCCTGGCCCGGCTATCACGCGCTCTGGTCGGGTATCGCGCGCGCCATGCTGCGGCCGCGCACAGCCGACCCGGTGGGCGTCCGCCTCGACCGCGATCCGCGCCGCCCCGACTCGCGCATCCTCACGATCACGGGCCCGACGATCGGCAGCGACCCGGTGCCCGTCGTCCGCTTGGCGCGCGCGCGCACGGGCGAGGCGGAGACTCCCGCGCTGCGCCTCGTGGGGCCGGGTGTGTGGCAGTCCGAGGTGAGCGTCGGAGACGGCTTCGTCGTGTCGGCGCGCATGCCGTGGGACCCGGAGCCGACCGCGGCGGCGGCCGTCGACCACAGCTATGCAGAGGAGTTGAGCGCGTTCGGCGCCGACCGCGACGCGCTGACGGCGCTCGCGACGCTCGGCGGCGGTCGAGTGCTCGCGACTCCGGCGGACGTGCTCGCAAAGACCGGCGCGGAGGAGTCGTTCCCGCGCTCGCTGCGCTTTCCCCTGCTCTGCGCGGCCCTCGCGCTCTATCTGCTCGGGCTCTTGCTGCTGCGCCTGCCCGAGAAGCGCGCGGCCCTCACCGTCGCAGCGACGCGCCGCGGCAGCCCGAGCGCGCCACAACTCGAGAAGGAAGCCGCATGAAGGCGTGTCCCCAAGGAAGCCGCATGAAGGCGTGTCCCCAAGGAAGCCGCATGAAGGCGTGTCCCCAAGGAAGCCGCATGAAGGCGTGTCCCCGAGGAAGCCGCGTGAGGGCGTGTTCGACAGCAGACAGCGAGCGCGCGTGTCCGTCTCAAGAGGCTGTAACGTCTTGTATTTCAGGAGGACAGATGAAGCCGTCAGGGAGTGGAGTGCGGCAGTCTGAACTCCTGCGCAGACTGGCACTGATCGGGCTGGCGCTCGTCGCGGCGTGCAGCCCGCCCGAGCCGCGCTACGCGTCCATTCGCCTGACGCACGCCGCCCCCGACGCGACGCTGACCGGCGTGGCCGGAGGAGCGCGTTCGGCCGCCGACCTCGTCGCGGGGTGCGTCGGCTTTCTCGCGGAGGGCGGGCCGGATCAGGTGCTCACGCTCGTCGAACCCATGAAGGTGGACGTCATCGCGCGGTCGGCGCGCGGCCCGTTGTCGCTGGCCATCGTGGGGCCCGACGGCGCGGCGTGCGACGACGACGCGGGCACCGGACACGCGCCGCACCTCGGGCTGCTCGCGCCCGGGCGCTACGAGGTGTGGGTCGCCGCGCGCCTCTCGAGCACGGCGCGGCTGCCCTATGAGCTCGCGATCACGAAGAACGACAAGAGCCGAGTCCGCCTCGGCGCGCCGGGGAGCGGCGCGGGCGACGTGGCGAGCGCGGGCACGGCGGGCGACTCCACGGTGTCGGTGACGGTGACGAGCGAGCCGAGCGGCGCGGAGGTGCGCACGCCGGGCGGCCAAGTGCTCGGGACGACGCCCGCGATGTTTCAGTACCCGGCGACGGCCGCGGAGCTGGCGGCGCCGCTCGCGTTCGTGGTCGCGGCGCGCGGTCAGCCCGCGACCCGCGTCGAGGGACGCCCGCAGCGCGGAGAACTGGTGTTGCACGCCGCGCTCGCCTTCGTCGTCGCGGCGGGCGGCGGGACTGGGACGCCGGGCGAGACGATTCAGTCGGCGACGCCGCAGCGAGTGGGCGACTTCACGACGGTCACGCAAGGCGCGGAGTACACCGGCGAGTGCACGATTCAGGACCTCGCCGTGACGGTCCAGGTTCGCCACACCTGCACGAGCGATCTGCGCGTGTCGCTGCGCTCTCCCTCGGGCGAGCTTGCCATTCTGCACAACCACGCGGCGCGCCGCCTCGCGCCGCGCACGTTCACGCTCGCGAACTCGCGGACGGCGCTGTCGCGCTTCGTTGGGCAGAGCGCGCGCGGGCGCTGGGAGGTGATCGTGCGCGACGACGTCGACGCGGACGTCGGCACGTTCGAGTCGTTCTCCGCGACGTTCACCTGCGGTGGCGGCGGACCGACTGCCGCGGCGCCGTCGACCGCGCGCACGCGCCTCGCGAGCAACGGGGGCAATGGCGGCACCGCGAACAACGGCGCGCTCGTCGCCAATCCGTGGCTGATGGGCGCGAACGTGGGGCGGGTCGCGGGGCCGACCTTCGTCGTGCCTGCGGCGGCGCGACGGGCGCCGCTACAGATGATGCAGAGGACCGATCAGATGGTCGATCCGTGGAATTGAGCAGCGACTCGACGACTCCCGAGCACTCGACTCAACACCCATCATCGATGACGCCATTGCAGTCGTCGTCGAGGCCATTGCCGCAGATCTCTGGGACACAACTCGAAGCGCGACACACGCCCGCGACGCAGACCTGGCCGGCGGCGCAGTCCAGGTCGGTGGCGCAGGCGGCACCCGTCGGGCACTCGCGGGCGAGCAGCAGCGGGTCGTCCGGCGCGCAGTCGATGGCGTCGGGGGAGCCGTCCGCGTCGCGGTCGAGCCCCGGGTCGACCGAGGCGACGACGCCCGCTTGGAGGGTGACCGCGGCGAGGAAGACGTCGCCCGCAGGCTCGACGGCCTCGAGGTAGAGCACGTCCGCGAGGGCGCCCGCGAGGGTCGCGGAGAACGCGCCCGGTGCGGACACGGCCGCCTCCACGCGCCCACCGAGGTCCGCGGTGCTCGGGTCGGTGACGCGCAGGCGTGAGGCTCCGCCGACGATCGCGCCGTCCGTGCCGACGAGGAGAAGCTGCGCTGGCTGCGGCGCGCTCAGGGCCATCGCGCTCGGACGCGCCGAGGGTGGATCCGGCAGCGGCGTCGCGACGCAGGCGCTGACGGAGAGCGCGAGCGCGGCGAGGAGCGAGGCGAGCGAGCGGCGGGCGTGGGAGCGAGTCATCGAGTGCCTCCAGCATACGCGCGCGGCGAAAGAGGCTTCGCCGCGCGCTCGAGTCGAGAGTCGCCGAGAGGGAGCGCGAAGCTCAGGCGGCGACGCAGACGGCCGCGACGCAGACCTGCCCAACAGCGCAGTCGGAGTCGCTCGCGCAGCCGGGGGGCGCGCAGCCGTCGTCGATCAGGCCGTTGCAATCGTCGTCGATCCCGTTGCCACAGACCTCGGGCACGCAGGTCGGAGACCCGGTGCAGACGGCGGCGACGCAGGTCTGGCCCACGGCGCAGTCGGAGTCGGTCGCGCAGGCGACGGGCGCGCAGCCGTCGTCGATGGTCCCGTCGCAGTCGTCATCGATCCCGTTGCCGCAGATCTCGGCCACGCAGGTCGGCGACGCCGTGCAGACGCCGGAGACGCACGCTTCGCCCGCCGCGCAGACGGTGCCCGCGGCGCCACAGCCCGCGACGCACGCGCCGGACACGCACACTTGGTCCGCCGCGCAGTCCGTGTCCGCGCTGCACGCGGCCGTCGGGGCACAGACGCCAGACACGCACGCTTCGCCGGCGGCGCAGGTGGAGTCGCTCGTACAGGCGGCGGCGCAGCCGTCGTCGATCAGGCCGTTGCAGTCGTCATCCATGCCGTTGCCGCAGGTCTCGGCGGCGGCGCAGGTGTCGACCGCGATGCAGCTGCCGGCGACGCAGGCCGCGCCGGCGGGGCAGTCGGTGGCGGCGGCGCAGGTCAGCAGCGGGGGGAGCGACACGCAGGCGCCGGCGACGCACGCCTCGGCGGTCGCGCACTCGGCGTCGGTCGCGCACGCGGGACCGCGGTCAGCGTAGCAAGCGCCGTCCGCGCAGACGGCGCCCGCGGGGCAGTCGGCGTCCGCGGCGCAGGTGACGAGGCAGAGCCCATCGGTGCAGACCGCGTCGGCGAGGCAGCGCGCGTCGGCGTCACACGCGGTGACGGCATAGCTGGCGCCGGCGGGCGCGGGGGTGTCCGCGGTGCACGACGCGACGGTGAAGAGCGACAGCGCGGCCAAGGCGAGAGCGGTCTGAGTCTGATGAAACATGGAAGCCTCCTGGGCCGGGACTGTGCAACCGGCGAGCCAGCGGAAGCGCGCGCGTTTTTCGAAGGATGAGCAGAGCGTTAGTGTATCGCGTACAGTTTCGAGTTACGCGATGGATACTATTCTCGAGCTGGTGCGACGACGCTTCGGGGCAGGCGCTCCGCCGGGCCTCCAACCGACCGACGTTGAGCGCGAACCGACCGAGGTTGAGGATCGAAACACGGATATTGTAGGGGGAAACGATCGGCTGAGCCTCCCGGACGCCCCCCAAGTGGTGCTGAAGTCGGCCCGCGCACCGGAGGCCCGGGTTGCCCTCGCGCGGGAGGTCGAGGTGGCGCTGCGGGTGGCTCACCCGGCGCTCAGGCGCGTGAGGGCGAGCGTCGCGGGGGCGAGCGAGGACGTGGCGGTGCTCGAGCGGGTCGAGGGCACCGCGCTCGACGCGCACCTCGCCCGGCGACCAGGCGACGCGGAGCGCGTGACGCGGGCGCTGCTCGGGGTGTTGCGGGCGCTGCACGAGGCTGGCCTCGCGCACGGCGACCTGAAGCCGGAGCACGTGCTCGTGGAGGCCGGCGGGCGAGTGCGGCTGATCGACCTCGGGCTGGCGACGCCGCTCGGTGCGACGGTGATCGGCGGCACGCATGGCTTTCTCGCGCCGGAGCTGCTCGAGGGCGCGGCGGTGTCGGTGGCGTCGGACCTGTTCGCGCTCGGCAAGACGCTCGTCGCCGCGGCGGGCGCGAGCGCGGCTGCGTGGCCGCCGAGGCTGGCCGCGTTGATCGACGCGGCGTGTGAAGCAGAGCCGCGGCGACGACCGGCGTCTGCGGGCTCGGCGCTCGCCGCGCTCGGCGTCGCGGCGGGCACCGCAGGCGGGCGCTTCGGCTTCGACGCGCACGCGCACGCTGCGTGCGGGCAGCTTGGCGCGGGCGCGCTCGTGTGCGTCGAGGGCGCCTCCGGCAGCGGTCGCAGCGCGCTCGCGCGCGGGCTCGTCGAGGAGCGCCTGAGTCGCGGCCTGACGACGCTCGATCTATGCGCGAGCGTCGGTTTTGATCCGCTGCTCGCCCTCGCTGACTTGCTCGAGGTGCCGGCCTGCGACGAGCCGACGCAGCGCGTGTCGCTCGCCGTCGCGCGGGTCGCAGCGCTCGGCGTGCCGCTCGTGCTCGACGACGCCGACGCGCTCGATGAGGACGGGCGCGCCTCGCTCGAGGCCGCGGCGCGCACGATTCACGCGGCGGGGAGCGGCGCGCTCGTCACGCTCG
>CAIUAC010001280.1 GCA_903896985.1 uncultured Sandaracinus sp. | reverse complement strand
ACCACTCCGAGCAAGCACGCGATGTCGAGCCAGTGCGGCGCAAAGCCTGGAGCGGCGTAGGGGATGACCAGCCAGTAGATGTCGAGCACGTGCATCAGCAACATCCAGCCTGCGCCGAAGCCGAGGATGCCGAGGCGGCGCTTCGCGTTCCGCGAGATCAGCATGAAGAACGGCACGACGAAGTGCGCGACGAGCAGCACGAGCGAGACCGCACGCCAGCCGGAGGAGGCCCAACGGAGGTGGAAGAACGTCGTCTCCTCCGGAATGCTCGCGTACCAGATCAGCATGAACTGGGAGAAGCCGATGTAGGCCCAGAACACGGTGAAGCCGAACATCAGCTTGCCGAGGTCGTGCAGGTGCTCGGTGGTGACGGTATTGCCGAGGTAACCCTGGGAGCGAAGGCCCAACGTCACCACGATCAGGAGCGCGTGAATGCTCACCACGGAGCCGGCGAAGAGGTAGACGCCGTAGATGGTGGAGTACCAGGTCGGCTCGAGCGCCATCATCCAGTCGAAGCCGGAGAAGGTCAGCGTGAGTCCGAGGAGCGCCATCCCGCCCGGGGCGAGCGCCTGCAGCTTGCGGGTGATCGTGACGTCGCGCGTCTTGTCCTGCCGCGTGGACAGCGAGAAGAGCCGCCAGGCGAAGAAGATCCACACCGCGAAGTAGAGGAGCGCACGGCCGGCGAAGAACGGCAGGTTGAGGTACCAAGCCTTGGCGGCGAGGACCTCCCCGTGCTCCGCGTGCAGCGCCTCGTCATTCCCCTCCCAGGCAGCGGCGTCGGGGATGGGCATATTGTCCTCGCCGACTCGGGCGATTGCGCCGTCCTCGCCTGCGGGAGCGACGTGCGCCTGCCCATGCTCAGCGGAGGCCCCGCCGTGCTCGCCTTCGCCGCCCGTGTGCCCGATCCACGGATAGAGCGTCGGGAGGGAGAGCGCGATCGGCACGAACAACACCGGCAGCACGAACATGCCGGTGAGGAAGAACTCCGCTGTGCGGCGGACGGTGACGCTCCAGCCCGCGCCCGTGAGGAACTGCAGCAGGACGAAGAACATCGCGCCGAGACCGAGGGACAGCGCCACCATGAAGGCGAAGAGCCAGCTGAACGCGAAGCGCTCGGGAGCGACCGTGTAGCCCGCGGCCGACGCGACGAGCCCGAGGACGGCAAACACCGCCATCACCTTCCATGCCTGCTGCCACGCCCCGTTGGCGGGGATGCGGAAGCTGGTCTCTGCCTTGGCGTTCGCAGGCTGCGCTTCCGCGCCGCCGGTCGCCGTGCTGGACGTGGTCACGGTGCCTCCACGGGGACGTTGGCCTGGCTCACTTGGAGCGCGCGGACGTAGGCCACGATGGCCCAGCGGTCGTCCGTCGGGATCTGCGAGTAGTAACCCGGCATGTTGCGGATTCCGTTCGTGATCGTGGCGTAGAGCTGCCCGTCCGGCATGTGCCGGAGACGGTCCTGGTGATACGACGGCGGCGCGAGCATGCCGCGAGTCACCATGATGCCCTTGCCGTCGCCGGTGCGACCGTGGCAGGGCGCACAGTAGATGTTGAAGCGCTCCTCGCCGCGCAGGAGCATCGCGTCGTTGCCGCCGAAGCGCTGACCGATCTCCTCCGGCAGGGCGAGGAGATAGGTCGTGCCATCCTCGTCACGACCGGTATCGATGCGCGTGTCGGTCTCCATCTCGCGCGCCACCGCTCCGAACACCTGGGGGCGCATCATGCGGCCATCCGCAAAGAAGGCGCTGCGCCCCTGATTCTCGTAGCGCGGCTGGTCGTGCATGTTGCGGATGCCGCCAATCGGAGCATCGCCCGACGAGCCTCCGCGACAGCCCGCGAGCGCCGCGACGAGGACGAATACGGCGACGAGAGTCGCTCGAATTGGATTCCTCACGATGGGTACTCCTCGATGAGTTCAAGGTGCGCGGGGGCGGTGCCCTGGAGCAGAGCGCGAGTCTTCTCGAGGTCGAACTTCGGGTCCGCCGCATCGACCGAGAGGAAGAAGCGGTCGTCCGTCGCGCGAGCGAAGCGCTCCGAGTTGAAGATAGGGTGGTGATGCCGCGGCAACTGGCAGAGGCCGAAGAGGCCGAACACCGCGCCGAACGCGGACAGCAGCACGGTCATCTCGAACATCACGGGGACCATCGAGGGGATGGCGTCGGGCGGCTTGCCGCCGATGATGAGCGGGTAGTCGATGCCGTTCATCCACGTCATCATCAGGAAGCCCGCGATGCAGCCGGTCAGGCCCATCACGAAGACGATCCAGCCGAGCGGCGTGTCACGCATCCCCATCGCCGCATCCATCCCGTGGATGGGATACGGCGTGTGGGTGTCGAACTTCTTGTAGCCCGCGTCGCGCAGTTTCATCGCTGCGTCGACCACGCCGTCAGGCGTCTCGTACTCCGCGAGGAACAGAGAAGCGATGTGCTCCTCGACTCCCTCATCCGCGCCGACCGTGTTCGTCGTAGTGGTCGTCATGGCTGTCACTCCGCCGGTACGGCCGCAGCCGCGTCGTGGTGATCGTGCTCTTCGTGCGCGTGGTCGGTGCCGTGACTCGCGTGCGGATGGGCGTTGGGCAAGGTTGCCTTGACCTCAGCGAGCGCGATCATCGGAAGCCAGCGGAGGAACAGGAGGAAGCACGTGAAGAAGAAGCCGAACGTGCCTAGGTAGAGACCCATGTCCCAGATGGTCGGGCTGTACATGCCCCACGAGGCGGGGATGTAGTCGCGGTGGAGGGTCGTCACGATGATGACGAAGCGCTCAAACCACATACCGACGTTGATCAAGATGGAGACGACGAACATCACGGGGATGCTCGTGCGCATACGCTTGAACCAGAACACCTGCGGGAAGATCACGTTGCACGCGATCATCGACCAATAGGCCCACGCGTACGGGCCAGTCGCGCGGTTGAGGAACACGTACCGCTCGTATTGGTTGCCAGAGTAATAGGCGACGAAGAACTCCATCGCGTACGCGTAGCCGACGAGGCTACCCGTCGTGAGCATGATCTTGTTCATCAGCTCGAGGTGCTTCATCGTCACGACGTCCTTCATGCCGAAGACCGCGCGGCAGATGAGCATCAGCGTGAGCACCATCGCGAAGCCGCTGAACACTGCGCCGGCGACGAAGTAGGGCGGGAAGATCGTCGTGTGCCAGCCCGGCTCGACCGACGTGGCGAAGTCGAACGAAACGATGGAGTGCACCGAGAGGACGAGCGGCGCGGAGAGCCCCGCGAGGATCAGATACGCGCGCTCGTAGTGCTGCCAGTGACGGTTGCTGCCGCGCCAGCCGAGCGAGAAGAAGCCATACGCAAAGCGGCGGATCTTCTGCGCGCGAGAGTTGCCCGTCGAGCGGTCACGCAGCGTCGCGAGGTCGGGAATCAGCCCGATGAACCAAAACAACGCCGAGACGGTGAAGTACGTCGAGACGGCGAAGATGTCCCACATCAGCGGGCTCTTGAACTGGGGCCAGAGCCCCATCTGGTTCGGGAGCGGGAACATGTAGTAGTCGAACCACGGACGCCCCGTGTGCAGTCCGGGGAAGATGCCCGCGCACATGACGGCGAAGATGGTCATCGCCTCGGCGAAGCGGTTGATGCTGGTGCGCCACTTCTGCCGGAACAAGAACAGAATCGCGCTGATCAGCGTGCCGGCGTGGCCGATGCCGATCCACCAGACGAAGTTGGTGATGTCCCAGGCCCAGCTGACGGGGCTGTTGTTGCCCCAGACGCCGACGCCGCGATAGAGCAGCCAGCTGATCGAGCCGCCCAGGATGCCCGCGCCGAAGAGGGCGATGGCGAAGCCGATCCACCACGCCTTCGGAGTCTTCATCTCCGTCGGAGCGCAGATCGTGTCCGTCAGGCTCCTCATGGTCGTCCCGGGCGGGAGGAGGTTGCGCTCGCCGAGGAACTCGATGGGTCCTTCGGCGCCGAGCGCGAGCTCCTGCTCGACCGGGGAGAAATGCGCCTCACTCATGCGGACATCTCCGGGTTCGGATTGCGGACCTTGCCGAGGTAGGTGGTTCGCGGCTGTGCGCCGACTTCGGCGAGCAGCTTGTAGTGTCGGGAAATCTGGTTGGCTCGGGAGAGCCGGCTACCAGGGTCGTTGAGGTCGCCGAAGACGATGGCCTGCGAGGGGCACGCCTGCGCGCAAGCGACGTTGATGTCGCCGTCTCGGAGCGCCCTGCCCGCGACCTTCGTCGCGATGCGCGCCATCTCGATGCGCTGCACGCAGTAGGTGCACTTCTCCATCACGCCGCGCATGCGGACCGTGACGTTCGGATTGAACTGCATCATCCGCGTCGACGGAACTTCCTCGTCGGCTTCGTTGACCGTGTGCCAGTTGAGGTAGTTGAAGCGCCGCGCCTTGTAGGGGCAGTTGTTGGCGCAGTACCGCGTGCCGATGCAGCGGTTGTAGGACATGTCGTTGAGGCCCTCGGGCGAGTGGGCCGTCGCCTCGACAGGGCAGACGTTCTCGCAGGGAGCCTCTTCGCACTGCTGACACGAGAGCGGCTGGAAGGAGACTTCCGGCTCGTTCGCGTCCTCGCCCACGAAGTAGCGGTCGATGCGTATCCAGTGCATCTCGCGACCGCGGGCGACCATCGCCTTGCCGACGGTCGGGATGTTGTTCTCCGACTGACACGCGATGACGCAGGTGTTGCAGCCGGTGCAGGCGCTGAGGTCGATGACCATGCCCCACTTGTGTCCGCGATACTCGACCTCGCGCCAAAGCGGCAGGGCCCGCGGCGCCGGCGAGCGGCTGATCGCGAAGGTCGGATCTGCCTTGAATTCCTCGAGGGTGGCGTCGATCGCGATCGGGCGCCCCTCCATCGAGTTGTGGTCCTGCGTCTGCGAGACCGCGTGCTTGGCGCCGGTCTTCTGCACCTGCACGACCGCCGAGTGGAGGCCGTCCGACCGACGCAGCGGATAGACGTCGAAGCCGACGTTGGTCCCGTAGCGACCGGTGT
>CAIUAC010001279.1 GCA_903896985.1 uncultured Sandaracinus sp. | reverse complement strand
GGCGGCGGGCGCGGCGGCGGAGTCGGTCGCGGGCGCTTCGGCGTCGGCGCGCGGAGCGTCCTGCGCGCGGAGCGTCGGCGCGGCGGCGAGCGTGCACAGGGCGAGCGAGACGGTGAGGAGGCGGACGAGAGACGAAGACATGCGTTCGGTGTCCCCCGAGACGGCGTGCGTGCGTGGAGGCTTCGTGAAAAGCTCCGCGCCGATGATCAGGGGCCGGACGATATCGGACGCTCGCACGCGCGACAAGGCGACTGCACGCGCGGCGGCCGTCCTCGTCGTGGGGCTCGCCCTCGGCGCTGTGGCGATGCTCGTCCCTCGCGCGGCTCAGGCGCTCGGCGATGCGAGTCGCGTCGACGTGCGCGTCCTCGACTACGACGGGGGCGACGCCTCGCCTCGCCCGAGCGCCGCGCGGCGTCTCGCCTGGGAGGTCCGCAAGCGCACCAGCGTCGATACCTTGCTCGCGCCGACGCATGTGCGCCTCAGCGACCCTGCGCTCTTCGATCAGCCGCTGCTCTACTGGAGCGGCGACCGCGCGTTCCCTGCGCTCTCCGAGGCCGAGATCGTCGGTCTGCGGCGCTTCGTCACGCTCGGCGGCTTCGTGCTGATCGACGACGCCTCGCCGACGAGCCCCGGCTTCGACGCGTCCGTTCGCCGGGACCTCGCTCGGGCGCTGCCGCGCGCGCCCCTCCGCCCTCTGCCGACGACGCACACGCTCTTTCGCTCCTTCTACCTGCTCGGTCGGCCCGTCGGGCGCGTCGAAGGGCCCCCGCAGCTCGAGGCGATCCAGCTCGACGGTCGCGTCGGCGTCCTCTACTCACGACACGATCTCGGAGGCGCGCTCGCGCGGGACAACTTCGGCGGCTGGGAGCACGAGGTCGTGCCGGGCGGCGATGGTCAGCGCGAGCAGGCGATGCGCCTCGCGGTCAACGCCGTGCTCTACGCGCTCTGCCTCGACTACAAGGACGATCAGGTCCACGCGCCGTTCATCATGCGGCGACGCGGTGGGGCTCCCTGATGGGTGGTGCACCGTCGCTCGGCGTGCCGGGCGGCCTCGTCACCGCGCTCTTGCTCGCGCTCTTGCTCGCCGCGCTCGTCGGCCGGGAGGCGCGGGCCCTCGCGGCAGATCCGCGGCGCGACAGGCGCGCTTCGCTGCTCGCGCTGCGCGTCGCGACCGCGGTCCTCGTGTGGTTGCTCGCCGTGCAGCCGCGCTGGCTCGCGGAACGCTTCGAGCAGCGCGGCGGGCGGCTTGCCGTTCTCTTCGACGCGTCGCGCAGCCTGCAAGTGCGCGACGGCGACGTGACGCG
The DNA here is from genome assembly GCA_903896985.1 of uncultured Sandaracinus sp. Lineage (GTDB taxonomy): Bacteria > Myxococcota_A > Polyangia > Polyangiales > JADJQN01 > CAIUAC01. The sequence goes on along the minus strand of CAIUAC010001279.1, from coordinate 1,712 downwards.
CGGGGCGCGCGCGTCGAAGCTCGCGGCTCGCTGGCGCGACGGCCCGGACGCCGCTGAGGCCTCCGTGCGCACCTTCGGCGCGGCGTCCCGCCCGAGCACCCTCGCGCACCTCGCCGAGGCGTTCGACGCGCGCGAGGACGACACCCGCATCGGCGCAGCCGTGCGCGTCGCGACCGAGGGCGCGGACGTCGGCGCGGTCGTCGTCGTCTCGGACGGCGCCGACCACACCGAGGGGCTGCGCGCAGAGTCGCTCGCACGTCTCGGCGTGAAGGTGCACGTCGTCGCGCTCGGCGCGCGCGCGCAACTCCGCGACGACGCCATCGCCAGCGTCGAGGCCGACGCGACGACGTTCTTGCGGCAGCCCGCCCGCGTGCGCGTCGTCGTGCGCTCGACGGGAGGCGAGGGCGGTCCCCTCCCCATCACGCTCCGCAGCGGCGCCACGGTGCTGCGCGAGGCCGTCGTCGACGTGCCCGCGGGCGGCGAGGCGGCGCTCGAGCTTCCGTTCACGCCCGACACGCTCGGGCGCGCCGCGTTCACCGTCTCGATTCCCGTCGCGCAGGGCGACGATGTGCCCGAGAACAACGAGCGCGCGTTCCTCGTGCGGGTCGTGCGCGACAAGCTGCGCGTGCTCCTCGTCTGTGGTCGACCGAGCTCCGACGAGCGCTTCTTGCGCGCGTTCCTCAAGCGCGATCCGTCCATCGATCTGATCTCCTTCTTCATCCTGCGCAGCACCTCCGACCTCACGATGTCGTCGAGCAACGACCTCGCGCTGATCCCATTCCCGACCGACGAACTCTTCAGCGAGCACCTCGGCTCGTTCGACCTCGTGCTCTTTCAAAACTTCGACTTCGCGCCCTATCAGATGGAGCAGTACCTCTCGAACGTGCGCGACTACGTCGGGCGCGGGGGCTCGTTCGGGATGATCGGCGGGGAGCTCTCCTTCGCTGGAGGCGCGTACGCAGAGACGCCGATCGCGGACGCGCTGCCCGTCGTCGTCCCGCCGACCTCGACGCCCGAGACAGAGGCGATCGACACGACGACGTTTCGCCCCGAGGTCTCCGCGGAGCTCGGTCGTCATCCGCTCGTGATGCTGCAGCCTGACCGCGCGCAGAGCGCCGCTGCGTTTCGCTCGCTCGCGCCGCTGCACGGAGTGAACGTCGTGCGTGGGCTGCGCGGCGATGGCAGCGCGCTGCTCGTGCACCCCACGCTGCGCGACAGCACCGGCAAGCCCCTGCCGGTGCTCGCGGTCGGCACGATGGGCAAGGGTCGCACGCTCGCGCTGATGACGGACGAGAGCTGGCGCTGGGGCATGGCGACCGCGGGCGCGACGGGCGATGCCACCGCCTACGATCGCTTCTGGGATCGCGTCGTGCGCTGGCTCGCGCGGGACCCGGCGCTCGAGGCGGCGCAGCTCACGACCGACCGCAGCTCGTATGGTCCGCGGGGCCGCGTCACCGCCGACGCGCTCCTGCGCGACGCTCGCTACGAGCCGCTCGCGGACCGCGCGCTGACGCTCGTCGTGCTGCGCGCGGAAGAAGAGATCTCGCGCGTCGTCGGGCGCACGGACGGAGACGGTCAGGCGCACCTCGAGTTCACCGCGCCCGAGCAGCCGGGGGCGTATCGCGTCGTCGCGCGCGTCGAGGGCGCGCCGACGCCGCTCGCTTCTGAGGTCTTCGTCGTGGAGACGGGAGGCGATGAGCTCGCCGACCCGC
>CAIUAC010001278.1 GCA_903896985.1 uncultured Sandaracinus sp. | reverse complement strand
GCGGACGCTTCGCACGTGCTGTGCCGGAAGCGGGGGCCGTGATTCCGCGAGGTTACGGGAGCGGATTGGCGGATCTGGCGGCGGGCGCCGCCAGGCCGCCGCCGGAAGCGGGCACGTCGGTCAATGGCCACCTAGCGGACACGGCTCGGAACGACAACCTTGGTCGGTCCGCGCCCCGTGCCCAACCTTGGTCGGTCCGCGGTTCGCGCCCCAACCTTGCCAACCTTGGTCGGGTCGCCCCAACCTTGGTCGGGTCGCCGCCAGCGAGGACGTCATGCGGCCAAGGCGGAGTCGAGCGCGGGGACGAGCGGGCCATCGTCGCGAAGTGGTTCGAGGCGGAACCGGACCCGTTCGTTCGCTACGTCGACGGCGAGAACCACCACGCTCACCGCCTCGCCCTTCACGAGAACGTCGTACGGGCTCCTCAGCACGCTGCGCGACATCTCCGCGATGTGCAGAAGACCGCTGACGCCGCCGAGATCGATGAACGCGCCGTAGTCGACGACGCGCGTCACGACGCCCATGACGACCGCACCTACACAAAGTCCCTCAATGGAGCTCCTCAGGTACGCCTCGACGCCATCGGCAAACCTGGACAACACCTCAGTAGAAAAGACCTCGAACACCTCCGTTGCGTCGGGACGCCACTGGTGCGCCAGGTGGCGCTGGAGCTTCGACCAGCGCCTCAGGTGCCCGGCAAGCTCACCGTCGATGACCTCGCCTTGCTGCATCTCGTCGAGGCCGGCACCGTACCGGGGGTGCTCCCCGTGTGTGCTCGTCGCCGCCCACTCCTTCGCCATGTCTAGGCTCGCGTCGAGCGCGCGGAGCACCGCGTACTCCACGAGCAGCTGTGCGTCCCGCCGCCCGCTCGCTTCCTCGCCCGCGACTGACGCCCGATAGCGGCCCAAGTCGCAGAGCGCCTCGCGCAATGCGACCAGATGGCGCCTCACTCTGCTTCGATTGGCCATGGTCCATCTCCCCGATGAACAACTCGCGAAGCGCGTGGGAATTGCTGCCCGCGGTAGTGCGTGCACAGCTGCGCATCGGAGGTCATCACGGCCGCTCATCGGCGCACCGGGGCCCCGGTTGCGTCACATGAACGCCAACGGCCGCGTTTGGACCAGTCGTCTCAACCTGGGTGAGGTCGCCGTCAACCTGGGTGAGGTCGACAGGGTGAGGTCGTCGTCAACCTGGGTGAGGTCGACAGGGTGAGGTCGCCGTCAACCTGGGTGAGGTCGACAGGGTGAGGTCGTCGTCAACCTGGGTGAGGTCGACAGGGTGAGGTCGTCGTCAACCTGGGTGAGCTCGTCCACCTGGGTGAGCTCGTCCCTTCAACCTGGGTGAGGCTGTCGAGCACGTCCCCCGCTACCAATGAACGGTCGCGCCGCACAGCACGCGGACGCCCGCCGACGTGTTCGAGCCGACGCCCGTCGCGGGGTCCCGATAGTCCGGAGACCAGCCCTGCTGGTCGTCCGTGCGCGTGCGGACGAAGCCGCGCGCCTCCGCCTCGAGCGAGAGGTGCCGCGCGATGGGCCACTCGACGCCCGCCCCGAGCTCACCGGCGAGATAGCCGTAGTCCTCGGTCGTGTAGTCGTAGAACACCGAGCCGGGCGGATACATCCACTTCGTGTCGGCCACCGCGTACGACGCGCTGACGGCGCCGACCAACACCAGGCGCCAGTCGTCCTCGGGGTTCACGTAGAAGCGCCCGCCCACGCTCGCCTGCAGCTCCCAGCGCTCCGAGCCGCGCGTGCCGACGCCCTCGTAGTAGCCGAGCCCGAGGTCCAGCGCGAACCAGCGGCTCGGGCGCACGCGCCACCCGAGCGAGCCTCCGCCCATCGCGAGGTGCGGGCCGAGCATCGCGCCGACCTCGAGGTGCGCTCCCCCGTGGGGCTCGCGCGCTGGCGCTCGGCTCGGCTCGCAGCGCGCGGAGCCAGGCCGGCACTGCGCGTCGACGTGGACCGCCCCGGCGAGAAACGTCGATGTGCTGAGTATCAAGGAAGCAAGGAACACGAGGCTTCGAGGCATGGTGCGAACCTCCGTCGAGCACGCGCCCGGCGCGTCAGTCTGACACGCGCCCGGCGCCTCAGCCCTTCACGCTCTTGTCGTCCTGCCCAAACAGCACCTTCTTCGCGGCGTCGTCCATCGGCTGCGCGCTGCGCAGGTCCTTGCCGACGTCCGCGCCGCGCACGACCGCGGGGCGCTCTCCGACGAGCGCTCTCCACCGCGCGAGGTTCGGAAATTCTGTGCCGAGGTCGATGCCGTAGCGCCCGTCGAGGATCCACGGCCAGATGGCGATATCGGCGATCGAGAACTCGCGCGCGACGAACTCCTGCGCTGCGAGGCGCTTGTCGAGCACGGCGTAGAGGCGCCGCACTTCCTTGGTGTAGCGCTCGATCGCGTACGGGATCTTCTCCGCGGCGTAGATCGCGAAGTGCCCCGCTTGCCCCGACATCGGACCGAGTCCGCCCATCTGCCACATCAGCCATTCCGTCACTTCCGCGCGCCCGCGCGCGTCCTTCGGCAGCAGCAGCCCAGTCTTGTCCGCGAGATAGAGCAGGATCGCCCCCGACTCGAACACGCTGAGCGGCGCGCCGCCGTCGGCGGGCGCGTGATCGACGATCGCCGGCATACGGTTGTTGGGGCTGAGCGCGAGGAACTCCGGCGCGAATTGCTCACCGCGCCCGATGTTCACGGGCTTGAGCGTGTAGGGCAGCCCCATCTCCTCCAGCGCGATGGAGATCTTGAGTCCGTTCGGAGTTGGCCAGAAGTAGAGATCGATCATGGTCGCGCGACTGTCGGGCAGTCCGGGGCGCGACGCAAGGCCGCCCGCCGCGTCGCGGGAGTTTCTGTTGACTTCCTGACTCAGTTCCACGACCGTGCCGTTATCTGCTTCGTCGCTTGCGCCGCTCATCGCGGCGAGGAGGTCTGTATGCGCTCGTTGCCTTTCTTCTTCTTTTTCTGCTTCCTCACGTTTCTGTCGGCGGCCTGCACCAAGGATGAGTGTCCGGGCGGCGCGAGGCCATATACGCTGGAGTGGTTCGAGTGCGATGAGGTCGCTCGTACCTGTCAGCCGCACAAACAGACGGAGTGTCCGTGCCCCGCGGGAGCCTATTGCCCGACCGTCAGCTCCGCACCGTACGAGTGCAGAGGCGGCATCAGCGGCGTCGCTGAGTGGGTCGCGCAGGCGCCGACGGTGAACGCCCACGTCGTCGACGGCGCGTTCACCGGCGAGGAATGGACCGGCGCGACACGGCTCGAGGGCATGTTCACCGATGTGTACATGGACTATCGCGACGGGCGCCTCTACTTCCTCAACGACTGGCGCTCCAACGAAGAGGGGATTACGCCCAACTGCTTCAACTACTTCCAGATCCGAGTCGGCACTGGCTACCTCGATCTGCGCGTGTTCGGCGATGGACACGTCGAGGTCACGCGAGACTATGTGCGCGTGGACGTCGACGCCGAGGGCGCGTACGGCCTGGGGCCGAGTCCGAAGTGGGCGACTCCCCACACGATCTACGAGTTCAGTATTCCGCTCGTCGCGACTCAGATCGATGTCTGTTGTTACGACCCCATCACCAGCACGAGCTGCGATCGGCTGACGCACGAGCCGACGATCCTCTCGTTGCGACCCACCACTGCGGGAGTCGAGGTGAGCCGACAGCTGCCCCCCGGAGTCCCGCGGCTCGAGCTCGGCGCGACCTGCGGGACGGGGGAGGGCGTGTGCGTCGACGGTGCGCGCTGCGAGAAGAGCGGAGCCATCGCGATCTGCGTGAGCATCCCGGACGCGGGGCCGCCTGCCGACGCGGGGCCGCCCGACGCAGGGGCGCCGCCCGACGATTTCGGTCCGCCGGTCTGAGGTCCTCGTCAGAGAGAGCCGGCCACCGGGCGCGTGAGAAGCGCTTCTTTTGTACGCTCTTGACGAGAAATGGCGTGCCCGGAAGAGCCTGAAAACTGCGAATTCGGCGGATGAGCTCGGCGATCGTGTCCTCCTCGCGGCAGGCTCGCCCTTTGCCGGCGGTGGACGCGCTCCGACCGTCGGCACACGGTCGCAGCCGGGGGGAGGTTGGCGTGCAAGCACTGCTCTGGTGTGGATCGGTGGGGGCGGTTTCTCCACGGCTGTTGGCCCTCGACGCTCGGGCTGCGCAGCCGAGGGACCGGTGAAGGCGAGCCTGGCAGAGAGTGCCCGCGATGACGCCAATCTCGAGCTTCTGCGGGAGTTCATCGCGGAGTCGGTCGACAACCTGAGCGGTGCCGGTACTGCGCTGGTCAACCTCGAGAAGCGCCCCGACGACCGCGGGAGTGTGGACGCCGCGTTTCGCACCTTCCATTCGATCAAGGGGACTTGTGGGTGCTTCGACCTGAATGGCATTCAGGTCGTCTCGCACCGCATGGAGACGCTGCTCTCCGAGGTCAAGAAGGGCGAGCGCCATCCCGACACGCACATGGCCTCGACCCTGCTCCGCGGCGTCGACGTGCTCACGACCTTGTTCGGGAGCGCTGTCGACGGCGCGGGGCAGGGGGAGGCGGAGGTCCGGTCGCCAATCTGCAGAATACGATGCGGATCGACGAGGCGACCATCGACGCGTTCCTCGCGTACACGGGAGAGCTGATCAGCTCTCCCGAGACCTTCGGCTATCTGCAAGGCAAGCTCGACCGCGAGAGCCTGAATCCGTCCGTGAAGGAGGAGGTCCGCAGCGCGGTGCGGGCCTTTCAGGCCCTCTCGCTCGACCTGCAGAAGAGCATCATGGAGATCCTCGAACTCCCCCTCGAGGCGTCGTGCTCCAAGTACCCCCGGCTCGTGCGGGACCTCTCGAGGACGCTCGGCAAGCTGGTCTCGCTCGAGGTCATCGGCTCGTCGCTGCGCATCGACAATGGTCGAGGTCAACTCCGTGCTGAGCGTCGGCACGACCATAGCGATCGCGACCCCGCTGAGGGTGACGACGTCGATCGTGCAGGTCGGAATCCAGCGCGTGGCGCTGCGCGAGAAGGGCGCGGAGCTTCCGAGCAGCCCGCTCCTGAAGGGGAGCGCGATCCTGCGCGACGGCAAGGTGGGGTTGTTGCTGGACCTCGAGGCGCTCGTCGACGGCTACGCATAGACGCTGACGCGCAGACTCGCTAACGTTCTCCTCGGCTCTCGCCAAGGGAACGTCTTCATGACCTTCGATCAGACTCGACCGCGCTTCGCCTCCTCCGTGCTCTTCCTAGCCGCCGCGCTCGCGTTGGCGGGCTGCACCTCGCGCGCGGCGACCCCGCCGCCTGCCGACATGGGCAGCGTCTCCGACGAGGGGCTCCTCGTCGACGAGGGTGCTCCGACCGACGCGGGCATGGCGGAGGATATGCCGCCCGCCTTGGACGCCGGGGACTTCGACGCGAACTTCCCCGCAGGCACGCTCACCATCAACGGCACGCTCACGGAGCTGACGGCCGCGGGCGCGGGCGGCCCCGTCGTCGGCGCGACCGTGTGCGTGATCGTCCCCGTCGGCGGGCCGTGCATGACGAGCGGCGCGGACGGCACCTTCACCGCGACGGGCATCCCCGCGGGCACGGAGATGCTCGTCGAGCTCAACGCGCCGATGTACCAGCCCGCGCTCGCGACGGTGACGAGCGGCGCCATCGACGTCGACTTCGCGTACTTGATGGTCAAGCGCTCGACCGTGCGCCTGCTCGGCGGCGCGCTGACCCTCGCGATCGACGCGACCAAGGGGCAGATCTTCGTGCAGTCGGGGAACGCCGCGGGGACCACCGTCGCGCTCGCTCCGCTGAGCGGCACGGGGCCGTACTACTCGACCGCCGCGGGTCTGCCGAGCCCCGCGCTCACCGAGACGACGACCTCGGGCGCCGCGATCTTCGCGAACGTCGCCCCGGGCGACTACGTCGTCACCTTCGCGAACGCGACCCTCACCTGCGACCCGACGGGCTTCTCGTGGTCGGGCACCGCGCCTGAGACGACGAAGGTCACCGTCCAAGCGGACCACATCACGTCCACCGTCGCGTTCTGTCGCTGAGCGGCGGAGCGCGCCGTCTATTCGAGGGCGTCCTCGATCAGCGGCGTCGGCGCGCACGCGCAGCCCGAGCCGCACTTGACGACGTAGCTCGAGAGGATGCCGTCGCCGTCGAGGTCGCCGCGCGCGACGAGCTCGATGCCGCCGGTGACCGTCTCGTCGCGCCGCACCGAGTAGCTGTAGTAGACGGGCACACCCGGGTCATAGCCCAGCTGCGCGAAGGTCGGATCCGCAGAGAAGCTCTCGAGCTGCTTCTGCGCGCTCGGCGCGGCGGGCACGGGCCCTGCCGGCGTGAGCCAGTTGCCGTGCTCCGTGCAGTACTGCTCCTCGAGCCGCCCGATGGACCGAAGCTCCATCGTCGCCTCGCTCGTCTTCGCTTGCCTCGTGTAGCGAATGAATGGAGGGATCGCGATGGCCGCGAGCACTCCAACGCCGCCGATGCAGCACGGACCGAGCAGCAACACTGCGGCGATCCAGACGAGCGCCGAGCGCTTCTTGGGCGCCGGGGGCGCGCCGAGCGGCGGCTGTGCGGGGTATCCGGGCTGTGCTGGTTGCATGGCCCGGTAGATTACCCGATCAGCCGCGCAGCTTTGCGAGCAAATCTGCGGGCACGCTGCAAATCGAGCCCTTCGGCATCTGCACGCACGCGAGCGTGATGCTGCCCTCGTGGAGCAGCACGCCGTCCGCCACGCGCCGCAGCTTGCTCGTGAACACGAGCTTCGCGCGCGAGCCCTCGCTCAGCCAAGTCTCGACGTCGAGCAGGTCGTCGAAGCGCGCCGGCGCGCGGTACTTCATCCGCACCTCGACGACGGGGAGCGCGAGCGAGCGCTCCCGCTCGAACGACAGATAGTCGACCTCGAGCGCCCGCATCAACTCGACGCGCCCGTGCTCGAGGTAGCGAAAATACTGCGAGTGATGGACCACGCCGGCGGCGTCCGTGTCGACGTAGCCGACGCGGACGCGGTGCGTGTACGAGGGGCGCCCCTCGTGAGTGCCGAGCACTGCGGAGCTAGCTCGCCGGCGTCGCGGCGAGCGTCGCCTGAACGAGCTCGAACACGCGCGTCAACGACGTCATGTTCTTGAGCTCGCTCTCGGGGACCGAGATCTTGTAGGTGCGCTCGATCTCCGCGACGATCTCGATGCCCATCATCGAGTCGATGCCGAGCTCGCGAAAGTCGGTGTCATCGGGGATGACGTCCACCTCGCTCACCTCGGACACGATTCGACGAAGGTTCTCTTTCAGCTCGGCGCTCATGGTCTTGCTCCGGTTGCGAGGCAGTGGCTCGTGCGGCGCGCGCTACGCGGACAGCTTCATCCGCTTCTCGACGAGGTCGAGCAGCTGCCGCACCGTCTGGATCCCGACGAGCTGCTCGTCGGGGACCGCGATGCTGAGCTCGCGCTCCAGCGCGCCGACGAGCTCGAGGGTGCCGAGCGAGTCGATGCCGAGCTCGGCGATCACGCTGTCTTCAGTCACGTGGCTGAAGTCCTTCTCCGCGTTCTCCGTGGCCATCCGCTGGAACGTCTTGACTAGCTCGGACCGATTCATCGTCTCGTCTCCCTGCATCACGGAAACACCGCGCGCCCGCTGGGGCGCTC
>CAIUAC010001277.1 GCA_903896985.1 uncultured Sandaracinus sp. | reverse complement strand
GTCCGTGATCGGCGCGACGGTGAAGTACGCCCAGATCGACCCGGGGTCGAAGCGCGGCACCTCGCGCTCGACCCGCGCCGCGACCGTCACGGCTTCGCTCGCGCGCACGCTGACGCCCGCGCGCGCCGCGATGACACGGCTCCCGAGGCCGCCGGTGTCGAGCAGATCGAGCACGCCGTCGGCCTCGAGCCGCAGCGCCTCGAGCGGCTCCGACGCGAGCGAGAGCGACGCGCGGCGCGACACCACTCCGCCTTCGACTTCGCCCTGCGCGAGCTCCCAGACCTCGCGATAGGCGACGCGTCCCCGCAAGATCGTGGTGCGCCCGAGCTCGAGCGCGACGTGCGCGATCGGTGTCGTCGCCGCGGCTGCGACGTACGCTGCGCGCGAGGGCTCGACCGCGAGGTCGAGGCGCGGTGCGCCGACGGGCTCGAACGCATACGAGCCGCCGACGCTGGTGTCGCGGACCATCAAGCCGCCGAGCGCCTCGACCGCGAGCCAAGGCGTCGGCTCCGCGCGCACGCGCAGCGCATCTGCCCGCAGCATCCCGAGGACGTCGTAGTGCAGCTGTCGCCCGAGGCGCGCGTCGAGCCCGAGCGGCAGCCCGGTCACCTCGACATACGCCGTCGGCAGGTCGACCCAAGTGTCGCGGGCGAGCGGCTGGTAGGCTGCGAGGTTCCGCTGATCGGTGGCCCGCACGCAGAGCTCGCGCGCGATGAGGCAGGTGTTGCCGAACTCCTGCGTCAGGCGCAGGCGCACCGTCGCGGACACGCGCGGCGTGCGCCCATCGGCGCTCGGCTCGTCGGCGAGGACGTGCGCCCAGCTGAGCCCGAGCGTCGTGACGAGCCGGCGCCGCGTGTAGAAGACCGTCGTGCCCGGCGAGCGGACCTCGTACGCCTGGAACGACGAGTCCGACTCGACCCGCGCGTCGTCTGCGCGTGCGACGCCCGTACCGCCGCACGCGAGCAGGCCAACGGCGAGGCTCAGGCCGGCCGCGATTCGCAGCCGAGCGCGCATCGCTCAGCCGCGCGCGCGGGTCGCGTCGAATTCGCGAGCGAGCGCGTCGTCGAAGTGATCGGCGACGGCGCCCACCGTGCGGATCGCGGCGTCGACCTCGGAGGCATCGAGGTCGCGCACGCTGCGCTCGTAGACGATGACGACCGCGTCGTCCGAGAGCGCGAACGCGCAGCCGCGCGCCTCCGACGCGTTCAGCCGCAGCAAGCGCTCGAAGAGCGCGAGGCGCTTCTCAGCCGCCGGAAGCTGGATCACCGGCGCGACGATGCGCAGCGTGCCGACGGGTTCGGCGCCGCTCGGCGCGGCGAGGAGGACGAACACCTCCGCGCTCCCGCGGCGAAGCGCGAACCGCGCGCCCGGGCCTTCTTGCGGCGCGCGAGCCTGCACGGGGTCGAGCCCGAGCGTGCGGATCGAGGCCTCGACGAGCGTGATGGCAGCAGAGAGAGTCATACGTCGTCTGCTTTCGCCCAACGCAGGGGAGCGTGTCAAGCGCGGGGGCGCACTGGGACGTGCGCGCGGGGCCCAAGCGCCGCGCCCGCGTTCAGAAGCTGGACGCCTCGCCGCGACCGACGTTGAGCTGTTTTCGCCGAAACTGGCAGGGCTCGCGCGCTTGTGTGACGACCTGGCACACTCGCTGCGCAGCTCAGGCAGCGATCGCCCGCAGCCGAAGCGGGCACACGGGTTGCTGTACCGGAGGCTCATGCGCATCCGTCTCACGCCCCGGTCGGCCGCTCTGTTCGTGACGCTCGCGCTCGCCGCCTGCGGGACCGACCCCGTGACCCCGCAGCTCGAGGGCCTCACGCGCCTCGACGACGCGGCGCGCGCC
>CAIUAC010001276.1 GCA_903896985.1 uncultured Sandaracinus sp. | reverse complement strand
GCACATCCCGTCGGTGCACGACATGAAGCCGCAGCAGTCGAGCGAGTTCGTGCAGGGGTTGCCCTCGCCCTGACAGCAGCGCGGGATGAACGGCGCGGGGCGGCAGACCGCGCCGGCGCAGCACTCTTGGCCGGGGAGCCCGCCGAGCAGGCAGGAGATGCTCGGCCCCTTGCAGGTCGAGCACGCCCCGCTCTCGCAGGAGAGCGCGCCGGAGCAGGTGCCGGCCGTCGCGGGCGGGCAGCACATCTGTCCGTCGGTGCCGCAGGTGTCCGGGACGGTCACGCACTGACGCATCATCGGGTCGCAGACGAAGCCCTCGTCGCAGACGTTGCGCGGGCGACAGGGCTCGCCCATCCCGCCGGCCGTCGCGACGCTGCCGCAGGTGCCGCCGGTGCAATCGAGCCCGCCCGAGCAGGTCGCGCCGGGCGCGCAGCAGGGCTGACCGTCGTCGCCGCAAGCCGTCGGCGCCACGCAGCTACCGCCCATGCACGCGAGGGAGCCAGTGCAGCCGGTCGCGCCGTCGCAGCAGGGCTGCCCGGTGCCGCCGCACGACGCGCAGGTGGCGGTCGAGCACACGCTGCCCGCGCTGCAGGTGAAGCCCGCACAGCACGTCCCGCCGACGCTGCCGCAAGCGGGCATCCCGGTGCCCGGATCCGTCGGCGGCGACACGCAGCGCCCGGCGTCGCAGACGAGGCCGTGCGCGCAGTCGCTCGAGCCATGACAGCCGGAGCCCGCGGGCGCGACGCACTCGCCCGCCGTGCAGGCGTAGCCGACGCAGCAGTCGCTCGCCGCGCTGCAGCGCGCGCCGCCGGGGATCGCGCAGCACTGATCGCCGCGCCCACAGCTCAGCCCAAGCTCGCAGGTGCGCCCGGTGCAGCAGCCTCCGCCGACCGTGCCGCAGCGCGGTCGCGGGCCGCTGCCGTCCGGCAAGACCTGCCCGTCGGCGAGCACGCTGCCGTCGCGGCGCCCCCCGTCCGGCGTGCTCTCGCCCGTCGCACACGCCGAGAGCGCGAGCAGACAGACGAGCGGCAAGACAGCGAGCGACAGAGAAGGAAGGCGGAGGAAAGACGGACCGTGCTCTACGCGCATGGCCGAACGGTAACACGCGGCAGTCGCGATGGGCGGGCCGTCGCGCAGCGCGCGCGTCGTCAGGGTGTGCGGCAGTAGCCGACGCCCCAGGTGCGCGCGAAGCCCGTGCACGCCTCGCCGCCGAACGTGCACATCGGCGCGCCGGCGTCGGGCCCGCACACCTGCTTGCACGTCGAGACGGAGCCGCCGTCGACGGTCTCGCGGATGCAAATCAGCCCAGCCGCGCAGGCGCCCGCCGTGCCGCCACAGAGGTCGCCGTGCGCGACGGTGCCGGCCAGGCGGCAGCCGGTGTACGGCGCGCGCGTCTCGGGGTCGGTCGCGAGGGAGCAGGCGTCGCCGGGAAGCGGGCAGTTCTGCAGGTAGATATCGCAGGGCTCCGGGCGCGGGCGGCAGACCTGCACGCACGCGTCGCCGATCGTGCCGAAGCAGCGGTCCTCACCGCCGCAGAAGCCGAGCGAGCCCTGCGGGCACATCTTGTTGCAGGTGAAGCCGCCGCCGAAGTTGAG
>CAIUAC010001275.1 GCA_903896985.1 uncultured Sandaracinus sp. | reverse complement strand
GCGGCGACAGTGGCGCGCGAGCGAGCGCGTCGCTGATGTCCTCCGCGCCGCGTCGGCGCCCATCGTCGACGAGCCGCTGCGCGTAAAAGAGCTGCCGCGCGAGGAGCCGAGCGCACCAGCGCGCGAGGCGCAGCTCCGCGGGAGCGAAGCGCCGGTGCGGCTCAGGCGCGTCGAGGTGCAGCGTGCCGAGGACGCGCCGCCCGCAACGCAGCGGCAGCGACACCCGCTCGCCGGAGGCGTCGGTCGAGTCCGTCTCCGCCGACGGTCGGTCCGTGGCGACAGCGACCGTCTCGACGAGCTCGAGCTCGAAGCGAGGCGCCTGCAGGAGCCCAGCGACCAGCGCGGCGCCGCGCTGAGGAAACGTGCGTACCGGGTCGAGGTGCGTGAGGCCCTCGACGATCTCTAGAAACTGAAATGGCAGCATGATCCCCCCTTCGCGCTCGGCGTAGACGCGAGTGCTCCAGCGACACAGTCCCCCTCTGGGGAGGCCCACCGCCTCCCGCCAGCCCCAAGTCCCCCGAAAACGCATCCGACCGCGTCCCCGCCAGCAAGTCAACCGCTCACGTACGCGCGCTGCTACAGTCGCGCCATGTCGGCCGGCCTCGACGCCATGAACACGTACCTGACGACCTTGCCGTCGGGCCTCGATTCGTATCCCGCGTGCACGATGAAGGGCTCCGTTCTCAGGGCTTTCCTCGAGGGGCTGCCCGTGACGAGCGGGTTCGAAGGGATCCCGGAGCCGCTGCGCACGTTGGTCCGCGAGCGACCGCTGCCCAGCGCTTGGATCAGCGAGGTGCAAGCCTCCGCGCTCTTCGCGTTCGCCGCTGCGGAGTACTTCCCCTCGAGCCCCGAGTATGAGCACCACGCCCACGACGCCAACTACGCGCTGCTCAACTCGCTGACGTATCGAGTGCTGTTTCGGCTCGTCGGGGTGACGCGCTTGATCGACCAAGCGGCCGCGCGCTGGGGCCATTTTCACCGTGGCACGCAGCTCACCGTGATCGAGCGGCCGACGGATCGGGGCGCGACGCTCGCGCTCCGTTCGCCTCCGAACCACGTGCCCGCCGCGCTCGCGAAGGCGTATCGCGCGGCGTTCATCGCGGCGCTCGAGATCGCAGGCGAGCGCGAGGTGACGGTCGAGTCGGTCGTCGTCGACGCCGAGACGCTGCACTTCTGGGTCCGCTGGGCATAGGCGCGGCGCGCGTCCTCGGAGTCGAGTGGCCGGTGCGCTGCAGTCAGCGTGTCGAGCGCAGCGGCGGTGGGCGCGATGCGCCCGAGTCGTGGTCGTGAGTCCACCTCGGATGCCTATTGCCAATCATGCTGTTTGCGAGCAGTCTCAACTCGAGGGGGTGAGTCATGGTCTATATCATCGTGGGTCTCGCAGCCACCGTGGCGGGCGCGCTGGCGTTCACGTTCTTCGCGATCCGCACGGATCGCAGCGCACCGAAGGACCCGCCGAGCGAGTGATGTGACGGGCTGAGCGTCAGACTTCGGCTCGCGTCGATGCTTGCGTTCCTGAGGGATCTCCGGCACACGGTTCGTATGAACTACGTCGTCGGCGTACTCCTCTGCGTCGCATCCATCGGACTCTGTAGCGCGTGCTCGAACGAGCAGAGTCTCGCCCCTGATGGGGGCTCCACCACGACGGACGCGATGGTGACGCCGGACGCGCCGCCGGCTCCCATCGATGAGGGCATGAGCGACGCCGGTCCCCTTCGAGTGGACCCGCTCATGCCCACCGTCGTGGGGCCATGCGGCGACTTCTCGACGACCGGAACGGTGATGCTCGCGGGGCCATCGGGCACATCCCGCGCAGCGCAGATCTGGGTGTCGGATGCGGCCGCCACGCTCGACGGTCCGCTGGTGTTCTACTGGCACGGCGCGGGCGGCTCGCCCGACGAGGCGACCGCCGCGCTCGGTCCCGCGATGACGGACGTGCTCGCCGCCGGAGGCATCGTCGTCGCGCTGACGCACGATCCCGCCGCGGGGACCTTCCCGTGGTTCTTGACGGCGGGCACGCGCCAAGACGATCTCGACTTCGCCGACGAGGCGGTCGCTTGCGCGGAGTCGACGATCGGTATCGACGAGCACCGGATCCACGCGATCGGCTTCTCCGCGGGCGCGCTGCACGTCGGGCAGATGGCGTTTCTCCGGACGAGCTATCTCGCGAGCGTCGTGACGTACTCGGGCGGGCTCATCGCGCGAAACGCGCCGACGCCGGACGCGCCGGACGCGCGGATCGCCGCGATGGCGCTCTTCGGCGGCGCCGACGACGTCGTCGTCATCAGCTTCACCACGGCGACGCGCAATTTCCGCGACGCGCTGCGACGCGGCGGGCACTTCGTGTTCACCTGCGATCACGGCATGGGCCACACGGTGCCGAGAGCGGCGATCCCGTTCGCTTGGCAGTTCCTGCAAGACCATCCGTACGGCGCGCAGCCGCCCGCCTATCAAGCGGGCTTGCCCGACGGCTTCTACGCGCCCTGCTCGCTGCTCTGAGCGGGGCGAGCGCCCGTCACTCGACGCCGGGGCGTCCGCCGAACGGATGCCCGCCCATGTTGCGGCGAATCTCCGCCATCAGCTCCGGCGTGACCGCGGTCATGCCGCGGGCCCGCGCGTGCGCCTCGAGCCCGAGCTTCATGCGGTCGCGGATGAAGCCCGGCACGCGCTCGAGCCGCAAGAGCGCGTCCGGCGTCCACGCCACCGCGACCGCGTTGCGCCGGGCGCCCGGCGGCGGTTCGTAGGTGCACCAAGGATCTTCCGCGGTCACGTCGCCGCTCGTCGCGAGGGCCCGCGCGCGGCAGCCGCCGCAGACGTCGACGTACTCACAGCGGCCGCAGCGACCGCTGAGCTCACGCGCGCGCAGCGTCTCGAGCGCGGGGGAGTCGGCCCAGAGGCTCGCGAGCCCACCGTCGCGCACGTTGCCGAGCACCTGCGGCAGATACGGACACGGCGTCACTTCGCCCTCCGGCCCGATGCGCAGATAGCTCCGCCCCGCGATACAGCCGGTGCTTCCCGCCATCGGCACGCCGCGCTCGCTCGCGATGCGCGCCGCGTGAGGCGCACACTTGGCCCGCAGCATCAGCGTGCCGAGGAGGCTCTTCTGCCCCTCGACGAGCGCCTCGAGGCTCGCCTCGTACTGCGCCGGGGCGAGCCCTGAGAGCTGCTCGCCTCGCCCGGTGCACACGAGAAAATACGCGTTGAACGCGTGCGCTCCCTTCGCGCGCGCGACGGAGATCAGGTCGTCGAGCTCGGCGAGGTTCCACTCCATCAGCGTCGTCTGCAGGACGACCTCGAGCCCCGCGGCGCGACACACGTCGATGGCGCGCATCGTCCGCGCCCACGCGCCCGGCGCTCCGCGAAACGCGTCGTGCTTCGCGGCGTCCGTCGAGTCGAGGCTCAGCCCGACGCCGCGCACGCCCGCGCGCACGAG
>CAIUAC010001274.1 GCA_903896985.1 uncultured Sandaracinus sp. | reverse complement strand
GCTGCTCGCAGAGGACGACGGGCGCGGGCTGCACCTCGTGCTCGTGCCGCTCCGCTGGGACGGCGACGGCAGCGGGCGCCTGCCCGACACCTCGACCGCCTGGCTCGACGGCGTGCGCGCGCTCTTGCTCTCGCTCTATCCGCTCGTCGACCTGACGCTGACCGTGCACGCGCCGGTGCCGTGGTCCGACTCGCTGACGCTGACGGGCAACGTGGACTTCGGCTCGATCAACGCGATGCTCCGCGATCTGCGCACGACCGACGGCGCGTCGAACGAGTCGTACTACTACGCGCTCGTCGCGCCGAACGCGACCTACAGCGGCTACTGCGGCGGCTCCTGCGTCACGGGTCAGAGCTACGTCGTCGACGCCGCCTCCGATGGCGGCTACCGCGTCGGCAGCGGCGTGGACTTCGGCAGCGCGGACTCCGCGTGGACGCTCGCGCACGAGGTCGGGCACGAGTACGGCCGCTACCACGCGCCCTGCTCGACCTCCGGCGCGGACGTCGGCTACCCGTACGCCGGGGGCCAGATCGGCGTGTGGGGCTGGGATATGCGCGACGGCACCTTCCAAGCGCCCGTCGCGACGACCGACTTCATGGGCTACTGCGACCCGACCTGGATCAGCGACTACACCTGGTCCGCGATGTTCACGCGCACGCTCGCGACGAGCGCCCTCGCCCATCGCGCGCCCGAGCGCTCGCTGCTCGTGCGCCTCGGCGCCGAGTCTGTCAGCGCCGAGCGCGGCGCGGTGCTCGTCGGAGCGCGCACGCTCGTGCCGCCGACGACGCGCGCGCGCACCCGCTTCGCGTGGCTGAGCCGCGGGCGCGTGCTCGGCTCAGGCGACGCGCCGACGCTCGAGGTGTCCGACTCCAACGAGCGCCTCGTCGTGCTCCCGGCGCCGCCCGCCCTCGCCGACAGCGTGCGCCTCGACGGCGTCGTGATCGCCTTCGCGCGCTGAGCGCCTCCCGCGACGCAAAGCGCGAAACGCCCAGGAAATCCTGGGTCTCGCGCCTAGCCGACGCTCTCGCCGAGGTACGCGTCCTTCACGCGCGGGTCGTCGCGCAGCGCCTTGGCGTCGCCGCTGAGCGCGACCTCGCCCGACACGAGCACGTAGGCGCGCTTCGCCGTCTCGAGGGCGAGGCGGGTGTTCTGCTCGACGAGGAGGATCGTCAGGCCGTTCTTCGCGATGTCGCGGATCGACGCGAAGATCTCGAGCGTCAGCTTCGGCGCGAGCCCGAGGCTCGGCTCGTCGAGCAAGAGCAGCTTCGGCTCGGACATCAGCGCGCGGCCGATCGCGAGCATCTGCTGCTCGCCGCCGGAGAGCGTGCCGGCGTTCTGCGTGAAGCGCTCCTTCAGCCGGGGGAAGAGCGTCACGACCTGCTCGAGGCGCCGCGCCATGCCCTTCGGCTCGCGCTTCAGGTAGGCGCCTAGCTGCAGGTTCTCTTCGACGCTCAGGTTTCCGAAGATCGCGCGCCCCTCGGGCACGAGCGCGACGCCGAGCGCGGCGACCTCGTGCGTCGCGAGCGCGGTCACGTCGCGGCCGAAGATCTTGACGCCGCCGCCCGACTTCACGAGGCGGACGAGCGCCTTCATCGTCGAGGTCTTGCCCGCGCCGTTCGCCCCGAGGATCGCGACGATCTCGCCCGGCTCGACGTGCAGCGAGACGCCCTTGACCGCCGCGATGCCGCCGTAGCTGACGGTGAGGTTCTCGACCTCGAGGGCGCGCGCGCTCGCCTGTGCGGGGACCGCTTCCGGGGGCACGACGGCGCTCATGACTCGACCCCGGGCGCGCTCACCGGCGCAGGCTCCGTGCCCGCCGCCGACTTCGCGACCTTCTCCATCTCCTCGGCGCTGACGTCCGCGCCGAGGTAGGCGCGCAGCACCTCGGGGTCGTTGCGCACGTGCTCTGGAGTGCCGTCGGCGATGGTCTCCCCGTGGTCGACGCAGTGCACGTGATCGCAGACGTTCATCACGACCTGCATGTTGTGCTCGACGAGGACGATCGTGAGATCGAGCTTGTCGCGCAGCCAGCGGATCTGCTCGGTCAGCTTGTGCGCCTCGCTCGAGTTGAGCCCCGCCGCCGGCTCGTCGAGCAGGATCAGCTTCGGGTCGAGCATCAGCGCGCGCGCGATCTCGAGGCGGCGCTGCGCGCCATACGGCAGCGAGCCCGCGTCCTCGTCCTTCTGCGGCAGCAGCCCAAAGAGCTCGAGCAGCTCCTCCGCGCGCTTCGTCATCGCGCGCTCCTCGCTCTCGTAGCGCGGGGTGCGCAGGATCGCGCCGAAGAGCCCCGCCTTGCGCCGCTGAAACGAGGCGACGAGGACGTTCTCGAGCACGCTCATCTCGCCCGCGATGCGGATGTTCTGGAAGGTGCGCCCGATGCCCGCGCGCGCGATGCGGAAGGGCTGCCAGCCGGCGATGTCCTGCCCCTGAAAGCGGATCGTGCCGCCGTCCGGCTGATAGACGCCGGTGACGACGTTGAAGAGCGTCGTCTTGCCCGCGCCGTTCGGCCCGATCAGCCCGAAGATCTGCTTCTCGGCGACGTTGAAGGTCACGCCGCCGATCGCGCGGAGCCCGCCGAAGACCTTCTCGATCCCGGTCAGCTCGAGGACGGGCGCGCTCACTTCGCGCCCCCGCGCAGGCGCGTCTTGAGCCAGCCGAGCGAGAGTTCGCGGCGCCCGAGCAAGCCCTCGGGGCGCAGCAGCATCGTCGCGATGAGCAAGAGCGGATAGACGATCAGGCGGAACTGCTGCGCCTCGCGGAGCACCTCGAGCAGCACCGTGATCGTGATGGCGCCGAGCACCGAGCCCGAGATGCTGCCGAGCCCGCCGATGATGATCATCACGATCACGTCGATCGAGCGATCGAACTTGAAGTCGTCGGGGCGGACGCTGCCGTTCATGTGCCCGTAGAGCCCGCCCGCGATGCCCGCCGCCATCGACGAGACGACGAAGGCGATGACCTTGAGGCGCGTCGTCGGGATGCCGACGGCCTCGGCGCTGATCTCGTCCTCGCGGATCTGCGCGAGCGCGCGGCCGTACGACGAGCGCGTGAGGCTCACCATCACGACGACGACGAGCGCCGCCCACGAGAAGACCCAGAAGAAGTTGGAGTAGATCGGCAGCCCGAGCGGGCGCCCGCCGCTGAACCCGGTCGCGCCGCCGAGGCGGTCCGAGTTGTTGAAGACGAGGCGGATGATCTCGCCGAAGCCGAGCGTGACGATCGCGAGGTAGTCGCCTCGCAGGCGCAACGACGGCGCGCCGACGAGCACGCCCGCGAGCCCCGCGAAGGTCGCGGCGACGAGCAGCCCCGCCGTCAGCACGAGCCCCTGCGCGACGGGGATCGGCAGGCTCGCGAGCTGAGGCGCGAGCGCGTCCTCGAGGCCGATCACGGTGACGGCGCAGCTATACGCGCCGACGGCCATGAAGCCCGCGTGACCGATCGAGAACTGCCCCGTCGTGCCGTTGATCAGGTTGAGCCCGACCGCGAGGATGACGTTGATCCCGCACTGCAGGATGATGCGCCCGACGTAGTCGCTGACCGTGGCCTCGACGACCCAGCCGATGCCGTAGATGACGGCGAGCCCGAGGACCATGAGACCGATGCGTTTGAGCCAGATCACGGTGTAGACGCAGCGACCGCCGCGTGCTCGGACGTATCACACGGGAGGGGGCGCGGATGCAAGGCTGCGCAGCCCCACCCCCCGCCCGCCCCGGGCCCCGGGGCGGGAGCTTGGCGGAAGGGCCCCCCGTCGCAGCGGTGCGTCGGAGGGGAATGGGCGCTGGCGCGGCCGCCGCACTTCGCCGGGGGCGGCGCG
>CAIUAC010001273.1 GCA_903896985.1 uncultured Sandaracinus sp. | reverse complement strand
TGACGAAGCCGCCCGCGTGCCCCGTGCCGTCGATCACCGGCACGAGCAGCGGCAGGCTGAAGTTGAGGCCGAGGATCACGACCCACCACAGCCCCGATTGCCGAAAGCCCGCGGGCAGCACCGCCCGATGCCGCAGATGGATCACCGCGAGCGCGCCGAGCAGCCCGAAGAGCCCCGTCGAGATGCCGACCGAGAAGAGCCCGCGCGCCGCGAGCGCCGAGGCGAGCGCGCCGCCGACGCACGAGACGAGCAGCACGAACGTGAAGCGCGCCGAGCCGAGCCAGCGCTCGAGCAGGCCGCCGAGGGAGAGCAGCGCGAAGCCGTTCATGATCAGGTGCAGAAACCCGCCGTGCAGCAGGTTCGCCGTGCAGAGCCGCCACACCTCGCCCGCGCGCACGAGGTCCGGCGAGCTCGCCCCGAGCTGCAGCAGCCCGAGCGAGCCCGCGTCGCTGAGCGCGCCCGTGCGCAGCTCCACGAGGAAGATGCCCGCGATCAGCCCGAGCATCAGCACCGTCACGCGCGCGCCGCGCGACGTCAGCGCGTCGGCGTGCAGCCGCCGCACGGCGATCGCGTCGAGCTGCGCGCGACCGCCCGGGCGCTCGAGGATGCGATCGCGGAGCGCGAGCGCGAGCGTGCCGACGATCGACTCATCGCGGAAGCGCTCGAGCGGCAAGAGCCGCAGCCCGTGCTCGGTGTCGAGGAGCAGCAGCCCGCGGCTCGCGTTGCCGCGCAGCTCGAGGTCGCGGATCTCGTCGTAGGGCACCGTCACCGTGCGCCGTGACGCGACGCTCCGCGGCAGCACGAGCGCGGACGGCCCAAGCTCGAGCGCGAGGTCCCCGCGCGGCCACGTCACGAGGCGCCACACGAGCAGAGCGAGCACGATCAGCGCGCCGCCCCCGAGGACGTAGAGCGTCTCGCCCGGCTCCGTCAGCACCGCGAGGCCGCGCGCGTCCATCACGAGGATGACCGTCAGCGCCGCGAGCATCGTCGAGACCGTGCGCACGGGCCCCTCGAAGAACCGCGGCCGCGCGATCGCATACCGCACCGAAACGGGCCTCGGAGCTTGGTCTTGCGTCTCGCCGAGCATCAGGCGGCGCAATGTTCGGGATCGGAGGCGCCGCGTCGAGGACACGGGCATCGCTCGCGAGAGGCTACGCCCGCCCGTGCCTGTGCTCGCGAATGACCCGCCGTTGACGCTGGCAGACCGTCCTGCGACCATCGGCTCATGCGCTTGCAAACTTGTAGTGCTCTTGGTGTCCCGTCGTGCGGGAAATGGCTCTTTGCCGCCGTGGTCGCCGTGGCGCTTGTCGCTACGCCGAGTGCCCGCGCAGACGACCGGCGGCCTCCGCCCCGCGTCGTGGATGGCGAGCGCCCCGGCGCACCGGAGCGCGTCACGGAGCCCACGAACTCCGCCGGGCTAGTCGCGCTGCGCCTACTCACGCCGATCTACCTCGGCGACATCACCATGCTCGGCGGGCGGGACTACCAAGACGGCACACCGGGGCTGGGCGTCGGCCTCCGCCTCGATGGAGCGTTGTTCGTAGTCGCTGGGCTGAGCGTCGGGCTGGCGCTCGGCTTCGACTACAGCGCGCTGACGCCGCAACTGCCGGCCGACTCGCACGACGTGTTGACCGACGTCTTCGGCGGGTTGCTCGTCGGCTACCGCGGCACGCTCGCGGACCTCGTCGTCCTCGGCGGCTCGCTCGGCGTCGTCTATCACTCGGCGAGTCCCGCGAACGGCTTCACTGGCGACGGCGGCACCGGCTGGGGAGGGCTCGCGGAGGTCGCGGTCGGCCTACACCTGCACTCGCGGGTCGTCGTCGGCGCGGGCGTCACGCTCGAGCTGCTCGGCGGCTTCAACCGCTCGCAGCTCGCGCGCGTCACGCCTGCGCTGCACTTCGAACTCCTGCTCTGAACGGTCGCGCGCGCGCGACCAACTCCGCGATACGCTGTGGCGCCATGCGCGTCTTCGCTTCGCTCCTCGCGTTCGTCAGTGTGCTCGTGTCCGCGACGACGGTGTTCGCCGTCCCAGGGCCCGATTCCGTCGCCGTCGTCGCGAACGCGAACGACCCGGAGAGCGTCGCGCTCGCCGAGGCGTACGCGCAGGCGCGCGAGATTCCGCTGCGGCAGCTCTGTCGGCTCGATCTGCCGACGACCTTCGATATCTCGCTCAGTGACTACGACACTCGCTTTGCCACGCCGTTCGCCGCGTGCCTCACGAGCGCGGGCGTCCTCGAGCGGATCGAGGCGGTGGTGCTCGCGCGCGGCGTGCCGCTGCGCGTCGTGGTGCCGACTCCCGACGGCGATGAAATAGCGTCTCTCGCGGCGGTGCTCGGCGTCTGGCGGTCGCAGGCGGGCGGCGCGCCGCTCGTCGGGCAGGCGCCCGGGCACGCGGGCGATTGTGGCGGCACACCGTGTCGCGCCGCCGCGTGGCGCAATCCCTTCGAGCGGCAGCGCGTGTTCTCCGCGGGCTGGACGCGCGACGTCGGCGGCGTCAGCTGGCATCCGCTGCTCGTCACGATGTTGCACGGGCGCACCTACGCTGACGCGCGGAGGCTGCTCACGAGCGCGCTCGAGGGCGAGCGCCTGCACGGCGCGAGCGGGCGCTTTTTGCTGATGAACGGCGCCGATCCCGCGCGCGGCGCGCTCGACTCCGAGTACGACGGCGTGCTGACGGCGCTCGCGCGAGCGGGCGTCAGCGACGCGGCGCGCGTGCCGTTCGACGCGGAGCTCGAAGGGCAGACGCTCGCCGCGTTCGTCACGGGCACGGCGAGCCTCGGGCGGGCGATCGAGGGCAACACCTTCGCCCCGGGCGCGCTCACCGACAACCTGACGAGCTTCGGCGCGGTCCCGCAGAACTTCGACGCGACGGGCGAGAGTCAGGTGTCCATCGCGCGCTGGGTCTCGATGGGCGTCGCGGGCGCGCACGGCACCGTCGACGAGCCGCTCAACAACTGTTTTCCGTCGCGGTATTTGCTCGTGGACTACGCCGACGGCTCCACGCTCGGCGAGGCCTATCATCGGCGCTTGCCCTACGTTTATTGGAAGAATCTCGTGCTCGGCGACCCGATCACCGCGCCGTATGCGACGCGTCCGACGGTCGTGCTCGAGGGCGTCAGCGGGGGCGACACGCTCGTCGGCGCGCGTCGCGTGACCGTGCGCGCGACGGACGCGCTCCTGCGGCAGGTTGGCTCGCTCGCGCTCTTCGTCGACGGCGTCGAGGTCGCGCGCGCGGCGGGCGACACGCTCGAGGCGTGCGTCGTGCTCGCTGAGGGCGCGGACGTGCAAATGCTCGCCGTCGCGCAGATCGCCTACGACGAGGCGGCGCCCGTCGACACCGCGTATTTTCAGCCGAAGGGCTGGACGGCCGTGCGCGTCAGCGGCGCGAGCGGCCCGACGACGTGCAGCGCAGACCTCGACGCGGGGCTCGCGCTCGACGGCAGCGCCCTGGACCGTGACGGCGCCGTCCTCGACGCGGGCATCGCGCGCCCGGTGAGCGCTGACGGCGGCTGCGGCTGCGCGATCGCGCGCGCGAATCACGACGCTCACGTCGGGCTCGGGCTGGTGTTCGGGCTCGTCGCGCTGGTATGTCGGAGGCGGCGCGCGGTAGGCTCTCGAGGTTGAGCACTCGCTCAATTTTTGGCTTCGCGCTTGGAGGACTCCATGAGTTCAGCTTCGCTTCGTCTGCTCCTCGTGTTTGCGGCGTGCTCGATCTGCGGCGCTCTGCCGCAGCGCGCCCTCGCGTGCAGTCCCCCCTCCCCCGAGTATTGGTGCACCGTGCCGACCGTGCTCCCGGTGGCTGGCTCCACCATCCCGGCGAACGCGGGCGCGATCTACGTGCTGATGGGCGGGGGCTCGCTCGCGCTGACGGATTACCCCGCCCTCACCGGCTCGGACGGCTCCACGATCTCGCTCTCGCCCGAGGCCATCCCCTCGCTCGGGGACTCGGTCGCGCGCCTGCGCTTGCTCGCTCCGCTCGTCGAGGGAGTCGAGTACCGCCTCTCGGGGCTCGCCGCGACGGGCCCCTGTGGGCCGGCGGCGGAGCCGCTCGAGACCTCGTTCTACGTCGGACCGCCCGCCGCCGTGCCGACGCACCCCGGGGTCTTCAGCGTCGCGGAGTCCCACGTCGTCGCCGGCGGCTCCTGCACCGCCTCCGACCAGAGCGACGCCAGCTTTGGCTACGTGGACGACCCCGCGCTCTTGCCCTGGCGCGCGCTCGCGGTCGCGCGCCTGATCACCGATGGCAGCGCGCCCGACGGCTTCCTTTCCCTCGATCGCCACTACGGCGTCACCTGGGACCTCTCGGTGAGCTGCGAGACCCCGCTCGCCACCGTGCGCACGGTCTCGCTCGCGGTGGTCGTCCCCGACGTGTTCAGCGGCGAGACCAACCAGGTCGAGCTCGACATGAGCTGCAACACCTTCGAGAGCTGCTCGGTCGGGGACTCGCGTCGACCGCACGACCGCGGACCGACGCGCGGCACGACCCTGCTGGTGCTCGCCGTCGGCTTCGCGGCGCTCTGGCGCGCGCGTCGGACCGTCAGCGCGCGTCGCTGAGTGGGCGCCGACGACCTAGAAAATAAGGCTCTCGAGCGTGTCTGACGCTGGCCCTCGAGCAGTCGAAGCGCGCATGATGGCTCCGCAGTCAACACCAAGGGGGCCGAGCCATGGGCGACAAGAATCCGAAGCAGAAGACCCGTCAGGACGCGCAGAAGCAGACCGACAAGAACACCAAGGCGGCGAAGGCCAAGGCGTCGGCACCCGCGGCGTCGTCGAGCACGGGCGCGAAGAAGAAGTGATGTCCGGTGCGCGGCGCCGCAGCAGTGCGGCGTCGCGGGACCGGCCTGCGAGAGGGCCGCTTCCGCCAGTTTTCGGCCTCGATAGTTGACGCTGGCTTTTTGTTCAGTATAGATCGGAGCGTGTCCGAAGCGCTCCGCAAGCTCGTCTCCGTGCCGTCCTCGACGAGCTCTGCGGCGCTGCGCTCCATCCCGCGGCAGCTTCCGGTGGCCGAGGTCGCGCAGCCTAAC
>CAIUAC010001272.1 GCA_903896985.1 uncultured Sandaracinus sp. | reverse complement strand
TCCGCCCCTTCGGCGAGCCGCCCGCGGTGTCGGTGAGCATCCGCATCCTCGAAGGCGACACCGTGCGCGTGAGCCACCCGCTGCAGGAGTGAGCACCCATCCGCGCAGTCTCGCCTCCCGCCAACGTCGCCCCGCGCTGAAGCCCTTATATTCATTGGCGGTGCGAGGAACGGGACTTGAACCCGTACGCCTTACGGCACTGGATCCTAAGTCCAGCGCGTCTGCCAGTTCCGCCATCCTCGCGCAACGCAGGGGGCGTCGTGGCGCGCGCAGGCTCGCGCGTCAAGCGTCGCTGACGAGCGCTCGGCGATGAACGCGGAGCGCTGCGCAGGCAACGGTGCCCACCGTGGTGCGCGCTGCGCGGTGACTGACGGGGAAGATTGACGGGGGAGCGCTCGGGTTCCTATCCTGTCGGCCGCACACGCAGGGTGTGTCGAGGAGACTTCGCATGAATCGGTTCTTTCTCGCGGCTGCCGTAGCGCTGACGGTGACGCTCTCCGCTGGCACGGCGGCGGCTCAGTCGGACGCGGACCGCGAGCACGCGCGCAGTGAGTTCGACCGCGGCGTGGCGCTCTACGCGAGCGAGAATTTCCAAGGCGCGCTCGAGGCGTTCCAGGAGGCGTTTCGCCTTCGCCCGCACCCGACGGTGCGGCTGAACATGGCGAACTGCTACGACCACTTGAACCGCCCGATCGAGGCGATCTTCCACTACGAGCACTTCCTGACGGAGTCGGGGCGCGGCGCTCCGGCGGACCAGCGGCACGCGGTCGATGACTCGCTGCGCCGCCTCCGGGCGCGGGTCGGTTCGCTGACGCTGCGCATCGCCCCCGACGGCGCCACCGTGATCATCGACGAAGGCGACTCGCGCCGCTCGCCGATCCTCGACGCGGTCCAGCTGACGGCGGGGACGCATCGCCTCGAGACGCACCTCGCGGGCTACCGCACGGATCGCCGCGTCGTCGAAGTTCCGGGTGGCGGCACCGTCGAGGCGCAGATTCGCCTCGAGCGCGAGGGCGCGGCGGTGGTCGCGGTCACCCCTCCGCATCCGCCCGTGGACGTGGCCGTCCCGCCGGTCACGACGACGGTGGCGGTGACGCCTCCGGCGGCCGACCCGACGCCCCCCTCGGACCCGACGGCGGCGACCGCGCTCGAGCCTCCTCCCGACGGCAGTGGCGCCGTGCCGCCGCCCGTCGTCGACCCTGGCCCGTCGGACAGCCCTTCGACCGGCCTCGTCTTCGCGCAGACGACGATCATCGTCGGCGCCGCGTCGGGCGCGCTGCTGATCACGGCGATCATCACCGGCGCGATGGCCTCGAGCGCGAACTCGGAGTTCAACGATCTCAAGGCGCTCCTGGGCGAGCCGAGCTTGACCGTCGCGGAGGACGCCGCGATCCGCGCCAACGCGATCGACAAGGCGAACCAAGCCAACTCGCTCGCCCTCGCGACGGACATCCTCGGCGCAGCGAGCCTCGTCGGCCTCGGCGTGACGGCCTATCTGTTCATCACCGACCAAGGTGGCTCGCGTGAGCGCGCGAGCGCGTCGCTCGGGCCGCGCTTCAGCGTCACCCCGGCTTTCTCACGCGATGGCGCGGGAGTCTCTGTGCACGGCTCGTTCTGAGGTCCCACGTTCGAGGCCGCGCGAGCGCGCGGAAGGTGTCCCCCATGTCACTTCGCCGAGACTATTCGCCGCTCGCCATCCTGGTCGTCGCTGCGCTCACCGCGAGCTGCAGCGCCGCGGTCAAC
Organism: uncultured Sandaracinus sp.; assembly: GCA_903896985.1. Taxonomy (GTDB): domain Bacteria; phylum Myxococcota_A; class Polyangia; order Polyangiales; family JADJQN01; genus CAIUAC01. Next base: position 3,387 of record CAIUAC010001272.1, on the reverse strand, counting down.
GCGGATCCGAACAGCCTCCCACCACCTCCGGGCTCCGACGGCGGGCGCACCGACGGCGGGCAGCGAGACGCCACGGTCCCGCCGACCGACGGCGGCGGGCTTTGCGTCGGCGGCTGTGACGACGGCGTCGAGTGCACGGCCGATGCTTGCGGCGCGAGCGGCTGCACGCACACGCCGAACGACGGCTTCTGCGAGGGCTCCGAGCGGTGCAGCGTGCTGATGGGCTGCATCGCGCAGCTCTGCGCGAGCGACGCCGCCTGCAGCGACGGGCTCTTCTGCAACGGCGTCGAGCGCTGCAACAGCGGCGCGGCGGGCGCCGATCCGGCGACGGGCTGCCTCCCCGGCACCGCGCCGCGCTGCTTCGACGACTTCAGCTGCACGACGGACTTCTGCGACGAAGGGTCGGACTCGTGCGTCTACGAGCCGAACGACGCCGCCTGCTCCGACGGGGTGAGCTGCACGATCGACGCCTGCGATCCCGCAACCTCGACCGCCGCGAGCGGCTGCGTCGCGCGTACAGACAGCGGCCTCTGCGCGGGCGCGTGCGCGACCATCGGCCCGGCAGCCGCGGTTCGCCCCGGCGTCTGCGGCGCAGGCACCACCGGCTGCACGCTCGGCGCGCCGGTGCTCTGCGACGACGGCAACGCGTGCACGGTGGACACCTGCGACGCCAGCGCATGCGGCGCGCGTCCCGTCGACGCCGACAGTGACGGCTTCCTCCCGCAGTCGGTCGGCGGCACGGCGTGCGGCGGCGACGACTGCAACGACGGCAGCGGCGCCGTGCACCCCGGCGCGACGGAGCTCTGCAACAGCGTGGACGACAACTGCAACGGCACCGTCGACGAGGGCTGCACGACGAGCCTGCCGGACAACTGCGCGACCGCCGCGGCCCTGACCGCGAGCGGGGGCGGCGTCTTCACGGCGACCGGCTCCTTCGCCTCGCTTGCGGACGACTACGTCACGACCTGCGGAAGCGCGATGGGCGGCGTAGGCGGGCACGACGCCGTCTACTACTTCGACCTGACCGCTTTGAGCGATGTCGTCATCACCACGAACGGCGGCACGCTCGACACGGTGCTCGGCGTCGGCACCGAGTGCTCCGCGGCGGGCTTCGGTCTCGGCTGCGACGACGACATCACCTCGTCGAACACCTCGAGCCGGATCTTCCTCCACCGCTTCGGCCCCGGCTTCGGCACCGCGTCGCTGCGCGTCTACGTGCTCGTCGACGCGTACAACGCCCGCGTCACAGGGGACTTTACCGTGACGGCGACGGTCACCGCGGCGACCGCCGACTCCTGCACGGCGCCCATCAACATCACGGGCGGCGGCACGCTCGTCGGCGAGATCGGCTTCCCGATGGGCCCCGGAGGGCTGCACGGCTCGTGTCAGCCGATGACCGATTGGATCGACCCGGAAGGGGTCGCCTCCTACACAGGCTCGGCCGACGGCACCGAGGGCTTTTACGCGCGCGCGGCCACGTTCAACCCGACGCTCTACGTCCGCGAGGCCATGTGCTCGAGCGACGCCTCGGAGCGCGTGTGCGTGCTCGGCACGGTGGCGGGCAGCGGGGGAACCGCGACGCTCAACGCGATGACGGCGAGCACCACGACCGGCTATCTCTTCATCGACAACGGCGCGTCACGCGGGCGCTACTCGGTCGACTACACGCCGTGAAGCGAGGGGCCCGTGTCGGCCGACCCGGGGCGTCCCGGGAAGGAGTCGACACGGCGGCCCAAGGTCCGTGATATCGTCGCGCCGGTTTTCGGCAGTACGAGTGAATCGACTGGGGGCTGACCCTGTCCGAGGCGCGCCTAGCGCAGGAGGAAAAAACGTGAATTCAACTAAGTGGGCTCGGTGGGTCGGTGGGATGGGCGTCGCGATTCCGCTTCTCGCGTGCGCAGCGAGCGGCAGCTTCCACGTCGTGAGCCGGGAGCAGACCGGCGGTGAGCTGGCGCTCGAGGGCGACCAGACCAAGGCGATGGAGCAGGCGACGCTCGCGATGCAGCAGCACTGCGGCGGTCCCGGCAGCTACGCCGTCGTGCGCGAGGGGCAGGTCGCCGTCGGCCAGGTGACCCAGACGCAGGGTGCGGCGAACAGCGGCACCAACTACAACCGCAGCGGCTCGTCGACCGGCTCGTCGTACGGCGAGACGCAGACGACGCAGCAGCTCACCGAGTACCACATCTGGTACCAGTGCGGCGGCGCGCCGGCGGTCGTGGCTCAGCCGCAGGCTGCGCCGGTTCAGCAGGACCCGAACGCGCAGGCCGGCGGCAGCGTGCAGGTCCAGGTCCAGGGTGGCGCGGTCGTCGGACAGCCGCAGTGACCCGCGGTCGGGCGAGCTGAACTCAGCTCGACTCGACGACACGAAAAGAGGCTCCGTGGGCAACCACGGAGCCTTTTCTCGTTGCTAGGGCCCCTATCGCAGGGACCCGCGCCGCACGACTTCAGATGACGAAGTCGGCCGCTTCGAGGATCTCGACGATGCGGTAGAGGAACGTGTTCGCCGCCACGCCATCGACGATGCGGTGGTCGTAGCTCAGCGACATGAACATCACGGGACGCAGCGCGATCAGGTCCTCGCCGTCGTGCTCGACGACGACGGTGCGCTTCTGAATCTCGCCGATGCGCAGGATGCCCACGTTGGGCTGCGAGATGATCGCGCCGCCGTGCAGGTTGCCCTTGAGCCCCGGGTTCGAGACGGTGAACGTCTTGCCAGCGAGGTCGTCGGGCGTGAGCTTGCCGTCGCGCGACTTCTTGGCGAGCTCGTCGATCGCGCGAGCGAGCCCGCGCACCGTCAGCTCGTCGGCGTGCCGGACCACGGGCACGACGAGCCCGTCCGGCGTGTCGACGGCGATGCCGAGGTTGATCTCGCGGAGCAAGACGTAGGCGTCGTCGAGCATCCGCGCGTTGACGCCGCGGTTCTCTCGCAGCGAGCGCGCCACGGCCGCGCAGATGAACGAGAGGAACGTCAGGTTGACGCCCTCCTTCTTCAGCGTCGCCTTGTGCTCGTCGCGGAGGCGATTGGTGCGGCGGAGGTCACACTCGGCGACCGTCACCACATGGGGCGACGTCAGCTTCGAGTAGACCATGTGGTCCGCGATGATCCGCCGACGACGCGTGAACTGAATGACCTCGTCGCCGGGCTTCGGCTGATACGCCGGCACCTGGAACGCGCGCGGCCGCCCCGCGGGCGCGCCCGCAGCCGGCGAAGGCGGCAGGGGCGCGGGCGCAGGGAAGCCGCCCGGGGAGGTGACGCGCCCGGCGGACGAGGGCGTCGGCGCAGGCTCGGGCGCCGCGGCGCGGAGGACGTCGTCTCGAGTGACGCGCCCGTGGTCGCCGCTCGGCGTGACGGCCGTGAGGTCGATGTCGTGCTCGCGCGCGAGCTTG
>CAIUAC010001271.1 GCA_903896985.1 uncultured Sandaracinus sp. | reverse complement strand
CGTGCTCGGCGGCGGGGTCGTCGGGGGGAGCGTCGTGCTCGTCGGCGGGGACCCCGGCATCGGGAAGTCCACGCTGCTGATGCAGGCGCTCGCCGGGCTGGCGGAGCGCGGCGCCAAGACGCTGTATGTGACGGGGGAGGAGTCTGCGGCGCAGATCGCCTTGCGCGCGCGCAGGCTCGAGTCGCCCGGGGTGAACGACGTCGTCGTTCAGGCGACGACGGAGCTCGAGGACGTCGAGGCGGCGTTCGCCAAGGACCGCCCCGACGTCGCCGTCATCGACTCGATCCAGACGATCCGCTCGGGCGACCTCGAGTCGGCGGCGGGCAGCATCGGGCAGCTGCGCGAGGTCACCGCGCGCCTCGTCGATCTCGCCAAGCGCACCGGGGTCGCGTTGTTCTTGATCGGGCACGTGACGAAGGACGGCGCGATCGCGGGGCCCAAGCTGCTCGAGCACCTCGTCGACGCCGTCCTGAGCTTCGAGGGCGATCGCACGCACGCGTTTCGGCTCGTGCGCACGACCAAGAATCGCTTCGGCCCCGCGCAGGAGGTCGCCGTCTTCGAGATGGTGCGCGAGGGGCTCCGAGAGGTGCCGGACCCGAGCGCGCTCTTCCTCGCCGAGCGTCCGCGCGCCGCGGCGGGGTCGCTCGTCGTGCCGACCGCCGAGGGCTCACGGCCGCTGCTCGTCGAGGTGCAGGCGCTCGTCGCGCCGGCGGTCTATGGGGCGGCGCGCCGCGTCGCGACGGGGCTCGACGGCAACCGCCTCGCGATCTTGCTCGCGGTGCTCGAGCGTAAGGCGGACGTGCACGTGCTCGATCGCGACGTGTTCGCGAGCGTCGCCGGCGGCGCGCGCGTAGAGGAGCCCGCGCTCGACCTCGCGCTGGCGATCGCCGTCGTGTCGAGCCTGCGCGAGCGCGCCGTCGCGCCGGACCTCGTCGTCTTCGGGGAGGTCGGGCTCGCGGGAGAGGTGCGCGCCGTGCCGCGCGCCGCGCCGAGGCTCACGGAGTCCCGCAAGATGGGCTTCCACCGGGCGATCATCCCGCGCGGGAACGCTCAGCGCCTGACGGCCGAGGAGCGCGACGGCATCGAGGTGATCGAGGTGGGCTCTCTCGCGGACGCGCTCCGTGCCGCGCTCGATCCGTGATCACTCGACGGGCACTCGGCTGAGCAGCGCGGGCTGCGCGTCGGGGCCGCTCTCGACGAGCACGCGCGCGCACTCCCCGGGGCTGAGGCGCTTGGGCCCCGTGACGAGCCCGAGGCTCGCGTCCGCGTCCATCAGCAGCCACGGTCGATCGGGGCCGACGTTGTCGGGGTGGAACGGCTGATTGAGCAGCACATGGCCTAGCTCGTGGGCCTGCGTCCACGCTTCGCGCTCTTGCCGCACGCCATTGCGATCGAGCACGAGCGCGTTCGCGATGGTGCCGCCGTCGCCCTCGATGAACGCCTCTCCTTGCCGTGTATGCCCGGTGAAGTGGTCGATCACCAAGATGTCGACGGTGCCTGGATCGTCGTCCGCGAGGAGGCGGAGCAGCGCGCGCTCCTCGAGCGTGCCGACGACCGCTGTCATGTTCTCGAACTCCTGCAGGCCGTCGTCGAGCTGCACGCGACCGAGGCTGACGCTCTGTCGCGCGTCCGTGCTGAGCGGCGCGTCGCCGTCGCGAGCGAGGACGGCGGGCGTGCCGTCGCGCGCGCGCACGACGAGGTCGGCGCTGCGCCCGGTCGCGAGCTCCGTGGGCATATTCTCGAAGACCTGCGCGACGAAGCCGAGCGCGCGCACGGCGTCTGCGAGGCGCAGCGCCGTGCCGAGCGGACGTTCCCCGGCCCGCGTCGCGACGGGCCGGATCGCGCGCCCGGCGACGGTGAAGCGGACCGTGCCGCCGCCCTTCGCCGGGAGCCCGTCGAGGTCTGCGACCGCGAGCAGCGCGGACACCGGCGGGTCGACGACGGCGACGTCGGCGGAGTCTGGCGGGCCGAAGGTCAGGCCACACTGCGCCCACGCCTCGTTGGCGATCTCGACCTGCTCGCGAGCCAAGCGCAGCGCGTCTGCGTCGGTCGCGCCGATGGAGGGAGCGCCGCCCGCGGTGTTCCGCAGGACCCGCACGCGCAGCCGACCGCGGTAGAGGACGCGCTCACCGCCCGCCGCGGCGGAAGGGACCACGCGCAGGCTGGTGACGGTGGCGCGGCCCATGGCGTCGACGTAGGTCGCCCGGACGACGTCCCCGAGCGCGACGCGAAGCACGCGGTCCGAGACGCCCGGCGCCTCGGCGTCGATCGCGTCCGCGACGAGGCGGACGAACGTCGAGCGCAACGGGACGCTCGGCGTCGGGCGCGTCAGCGGCAGCCCGGTCAGGCGCCCGCGGGCGACGCCGTTTCGGGGGTTGATGGACTCGAGCGTCACGGTAGAGGTGAGCGCGCTGCTCGCGCCGTCGTCGAGCTCGAGGCGCAGGTTGTCCGGGTCGGCGGGGCTCGTCACTTCCCACGCGGCGCTGCGGGGCAGGGTCGCGTCGTTGGTCACGGCGTGCGAGATCGCGAGCGCGCTGCGCGCCCCGGTGCGCGGCGCGTTCGACGCGTCGAGGAAACGCAGCGTCGGCGCGCTCGGGGGCGCCTGGGCCGGGCTCTCGCTCGGGAAGGCCGCGTTGCCGAGGAGCGCGGTCGAGGCGCACGCGCCGACGAACCACACGGCAGCCATCGCGTTGCGACGCATCGCGGCACGTTAGCATCTGGCGCGATGAGCGCGGTCGCGATACGGCTACCACGATGAGCGAGCCGAAGAAGCCAGCCGGCGCGCCACCGTCCCGCGGTCGTCGGCGCTTCTTGCGCCTCGGGCTGATGGGCGTCGCCGCGCTCGCCGCGGGCGGGCTGTTCGCGTGGCAGACGGGCGGGTACGACGTCTCGGACGACACCGTCGCGAAGCTCCGCGCGCTCTCCCCGAAGGAGTACCTGATCGTCGCCGCCATCGCGGCGCGCATCCTGCGCGTCGACGCCGCGGATATGCCGAGCGCGGGCGACGTCGACGTCGCGCTGTTCATCGACGGCCTCGTCGCGCGGCTCGACGCCGCGAATCGCACCGATCTGCTGCGCCACTTGCAGCTCGTCGAGCACGCGTTTCCCCGCAGCGGCGGGCACGCTGCGCGCTTCACGCGGCTCGACGGCGTCGCGCAAGACGCCGTGCTCGACGCGATGATGACGAGCTCGGTCGACCTCGTGCGCGGGGCGTTCGAGGCGCTCAAGAGCCTGTGCGTGATGGGGTACTTCCGCGATGCGCGGACGTGGGCCGGCCTCGGCTACGATGGGCCGACCGTCGGGCGCCCGGCGCGCGGCTGGAGCGAGGCCGCGCGGGGCGGCGCGCGGGAGCACAGCCGATGAGCGGGCAGCTCGTGCGCGGCCGCGACCTCGCGCCCGGCGACCGCTCCGAGACGTGCGACGTCGTCGTCTGCGGCGGAGGCGCGGGTGGCTCGATGGCCGCGCGGGAGCTCGCGCGCGCCGGGCTCGCGGTCGTGCTGCTCGAGGAGGGCGGCGACCACGCGCCTGCGGACTTCACGCAGCGCGAGGACGAGATGATCCCGGAGCTCTTCCAAGAGCTCGGCGGGCGGCACACGGAGGACCTCGCCATCCTCGTGCTGTCCGGGCGCGGGCTCGGCGGCTCGACGGTG
>CAIUAC010001270.1 GCA_903896985.1 uncultured Sandaracinus sp. | reverse complement strand
GAGGCACTCGATGAGGATCGTTGACAGCAGGGCACCGCGGTAGCGAGGATTCGCCCTGGACGCCCGAGCGCTCTAGCGCGCGCGCGCCGAAAGGACCCCGAACGGATGCCGGCTACCCCCACGATCCTCGTCGCAGACGACGACATCGACATTCTGTCGCTCATCACGCGACACCTGCGCACGATGGGCGTCAAGCTGCTCGAGGCCTCCGATGGCGAGGATGCGCTCCGCATCGCGCAGCGGGAGAAGCCGAACCTCGTCATCCTCGACGTGATGATGCCCGGCATGAGCGGCTGGGAAGTCTGCCGCGCGATCCGGGACGACGAACACCTCGCGAACACCGGCGTGATCATGCTGACCGGCATCGGTGAGCGGCTGAACGAGATGACCTCGCCGCTCTACGGCGCGGACGAGTTCATCGACAAGCCATTCGAGCTCGGTGAGCTCGACACCAAGGTCCGCAAGGTCCTGGCGATGCGCAAGCAGTAGCAGGACGCGCGCGCGTCGCCGCAGGGCCGCACAGGCCCCGGCTGTACGCGCGCGGACCGCTACTCGTCTTCGTCGACGATGATCGGCACGCGGCGCGGCCCGGTGCCGCCCACGGCCGTCGGCGTGGGGGCCGCGTGGTTGAGCGCCTGCATACGCGCGTAGGCGCGCTGATAGGTGGCGCTCGACTGCGGCACGAGCGCGAGCACGTCGCGATAGAGGCCCTGCGCCTGGAGGCGGTTGGTGCGCTCGGCGCCTTGCGCCTGCGTGATCATCTCGGCCGCCTTCGCCTCACAGCGGCGCACGAGGTCGCGCGCGCGAGGATTGCGTCCGTCGAGGTCGGTCGCCTGGCGCACCTTGAGGCAGGCGTCGGGCACGCGACCGCGCGCCCAGGCGTCGTTTGCGCTGGTGACGAGCGCGTCCGCGAGCCGGGGAGTGAGCGCCCGGGCGTACGCCTGTCCGCCGCTGATCTGCTCGTCGAGCGAGATGACGCTCTGCACCTGCCTGAGCACCGAGCCGAGGTCGGCTCCTGCGGAGCGGACGCGCGCGTAGTCCCGGGCGAAGCGGTCGATCTCGTCCGCCATCGCGGTCAGGCGGCGGCCATCGGACGCGCTGGCGGCGTGCGCACCGTCCCGCGCGAGCCGCGCTGCGCCCACAAAGTCCCCGCTTCGGTAGGCCGCCAACACGCGGTCCGTGCCCGCGCCCCCGCGCCCCGCGACCGGAGCGGGCGTCGGCGTCGGCGTCGGGTGGGGGACCGGGTGCGCCACCGGCTGCGCGTTCTGCGGCGTCGGGCGAACGGCGACGGCGGTCGGCTGCGCGGGACGAACGACGGTCGGCTGTGTCGGCCGGACGGCGGGCGTCGGAGTCGGCACGGCAGCGGGGATCTGCACAGCCGCGACCGCGGGCGTCGGGCTGACGACGACGATCGGCGTCGCCGGCGGCACCACGGCGCTGGGCGCGATCGCCGCGACCCCCGCGAGCCCTAGCTCCGTGCGCGCGGCGGCGACTGCCGCGCTCGTCGGTGCGAAGCCGGCTGCCTCGCCGAGCCGCACAGCTGCCTCATCGCGGCGCCCTGCGGTGAACGCGATGCGAGCGTCGGCGACGAGCCCCGCGGCGACGCGCTCGCTCGCTGCCGCGCGCAGATTGGCCACGTCCGCGGCGAGCGGGCTGGTCGGCGGGACGGACGCGAGCTGCGCGAGGGCCGTCCGACCGTCGCCTGCCTCGTACGCCGCCCGCGCCGCAGTCAGCTGCTGGTCGTGCGCCCGGGCTTCCTGGATGCGCTGCACGTAGGTAGCGGCGCGCGCGTCGCTCGGCTGCGCGGCGAGGATCGTCCGAAAGGCGACGTCGGCCTCATCCCAGCGGCGCGCCGTGTAGGCCTCAGCCCCACGCGCGTACAGCGCCGGGTCGGCGGCCGGCGCGACGGGAGCGTCTGGGCGCATGATGGCGATCGCGAGGGCCGCACCCGCGCCGACGAGCACGAGCGCCCCGAAAATGCCTGCGAGGATGAGCAGTCCTCGACCTCCGCCACGCGGCGCAGGGGTCGCGACGGCGGTCGGCGTCGGCGCATAGCCAGGTGGCGCCCCCGCCATCGGCGACGGCGCGCCGGGCTGCCCGTACGCGGGCGGCTGACCGAAGCCCGCCTGTCCGAAGCCCGCCTGTCCGAAGCCCGCCTGTCCGAAGCTCGCCTGACCGAAGCCCGGCTGCGGCTGAGGAGCGCCGCCCTGTGAGCCCGCCGGGGGGTACCCATAGGGCGCCCCCTGGCCATAGGAGGGCGGCCCCGCCGGCGGCGGTGGGGATGCGAAGCTCGGCTGTCCCGGACCGGGCGGCGAGGCGCTCTCGTCGGTGATCGCGCCGTCCGCGACCGCCTGCGCGTGCCGCCCGTCGACCGCTCGGACGCGCGGCTGCGGCTTGTTGGTCGCTGGCGAGTCCTCGTCGGGCGGGATGCGCACGACGAGCACCGTCTCGCCGAGCTCGATGCGGTCGCCATCCTTGAGCGGGGCGTCGTGGACGCGCGTCCCGTTGAGCAGCGTGCCGTTGCCGCTGCCGAGGTCTCGGAGGCGCAGCTCGCCGTGCTCGTTGCGCAGCACTTTCAGGTGCTTACGCGAGACCGAGATGTCCGTGAGGATGACCTCGTTGTCGATCGAGCGGCCGATGCCGTTCTCGCCGACCGCGACGACGTACTCCTTGCCCGTGTCCTTGCCCGACTCGCACACCAGGAAGGGCATCGGCGGCCCCTCGTCGATCAGGTTCGTCGGCTGCTCCGCGAGCATCGCCCCCGGCTCGAGGCGCGTGACTTCGCCTGCGAGTTCGTCCTCCTCGAACCTCTCGAAGGCGTCCCCCGCCGCTGCGGCGCCGTGCGGCTTTCTCCCATTCGACATATGCAGGCTCTTGACCGCCGAGCCTAGCGGACGCTTGGGAGCGCCACAAGGAATCTCCTGCTTTCTTCGGGCGTTGCGCGGGAGTGCCGTGCTTGATGCGGTGGAAGCACCGTGCTAGCAGGCTCGTCGCCTATGTCCTTCGCTGCCCCGTCGGCTCCCGCCCTCGCTCGCTCCCCCCGGACCGCGTCCGCGCGCACGCTCGCGCTCGTCACGCTCGGGTCCGCGCTCGCTTCGCTGCTGCTCGTCGGCGGCGTGTCCGCGGGCTGCTCCGGCAGCAGCGCACATCACGATGCGGGCCCGGCGGCGGGCGGCGAGCGCGTGCACGGGCTGACGAAGCAGCAGCAGGCCGAGACGCTCGTGAAGATCGGCACCGAGACGATCACCGTCGGCGAGTTCGCCGAGCGCCTGTCGGAGCAGTCCCCGTACCTGCGCGCGCTACAGCAGCCCGGAGCGCCGCCGGGAGTTCCTCGACAACATGGTCCGCTTCGAGCTGCTCGCCGCCGACGCCCACACGAAGGGCTACGACCGCAGCGACGAGGTCGAGCGCACGCGCAAGCAGATGATGATCCAGGCCATGATGAAGGCCGAGTTCGAGGATCGCGTCCAGCTCACCGACATCAGCGACGCGGACGTCCAGACGTACTTCACAGCGCACCACGACGAGTTCGACAAGCCAGAGCAGCTGCGGGCGAGCCACATCGTCATCCGCGACCGCGCCGCGGCGCAGCGCGTGCTCACGCAGGTGCTCGCCAAGCGGGCCGACATCGCCTTCTGGCGCGAGACCGCGCAGCGCTACAACGAGGACACCGAGACGAAGGACCGCTTCGGCGATCTGCGCTTCTTCTCGCGCCCCGCCGACCGCCGCGACGACGAGCCCGTCGTGCCCGCCGCCGTCGCCGAGGCCGCGTTCTCGATCGCGCAGATCGGGGACATCTACCCGACGCTCGTGCAGTCGCCCGCGGGCTTTCACATCATCAAGCTGACGGGCAAGCGCGCGGCGCTCCACCGCACGCTCGAAGAGGCGAGCCGCCCGATCCGCAATCGGCTCTGGCGCGAACGCCGCGAGCAGCGCGTGACCGACTTCATCGCGACCCTGCGGCGCGACGCGAACGTCACCGTCAACGAGAGCGCGCTCGCCGCGCTGCACCTCGACATCCCCGCGGGCGAGTCGCCCGAGATCGCAGGACAGGGCGCGCCGGTCGTGCCGCCGCATCCGGGCGCGCCGGTGCCCGCAGCGCCGCCGAGCGCGCCGTCGAACGCCCACCCGACGCGGAGCCCTTGAGGTGAGCGCGAGGCTCTCCCGCAGCGTCCGCTGGCTCGCCGTCTGCGTCCTCGCCGGCGCTGTGCTCGGCGCGCGCGCACCTCGAGCGCACGCAGACATCATCGAGCGAGTCATCGCCGTCGTCGACGACGAGGCGATCTTCCTCTCCGAGCTTCGGCGCCGGGCCGTGCCCTTCCTCGCGCAGGTCGAGCGCGTGCCGCCGCTTCAGCGCGAGGCGGCGACCGCTCAGCTCTACACGGAGCTGCTCGACCACATGGTCGACGAGGCGCTCTTTCTCCAGGCGGCGCGCAAAGAGCAGGTCCACGTCACGGCGGACGACGTCGACCGCGCGATCCGCAACGTGCAGCACCAGAGCGAGCTCTCCGAGCGCGACTTCTGGCAGGCGGTCGCGGGGCAAGGCTTCACCGAGGCGCAGTACCGCGACGACGTGCGGCGGCAGCTGATTCGCCTGAAGCTGCTCAACGTGCGGGCGCGCGGGCGCGTCAACATCACCGAGCCGGACGTGCGCGCGCGCTACGATCAGCTCCTCCGCGAGGCGAACGCGCAGCAGGGCTTCGAGGCGGCCGAGATCTTGGTCCCGGTGCCGCCGGGGGCGTCGGCGACGCAGGTCGCCGCGGCGCTCGCGACGGCGACGGGCATCGCGAGCGGGCTCGACGAGGACACGTTCGAGGACGCGATGGTCGAGCACGACGGCACGGACCTCGGGCGCCTCGTGCAGGGGCAGCTGGATCCGCGCCTCGAGCGCGTGCTGCTCGCGATGCGGCCCGGCGAGGTCTCGGCGCCCGTGCAGAACGAGGCGGGCTTCCACATTCTCTTTCTTCGCTCGCGTGTGTCCGGCGCGCAGCAGGTCCCGCCCTACGAGCAGGCGCGCGAGACGATCTTCCGCCGCATGACCGAAGAGGCGATGGGCCGCCAAGAGCAGATCTACCTGCGCGAGCTGCGCCGCAACGCGAGCATCACTCGCCGGATGTAGGCGCTCGCGCGGCGTACGCGGCCCCGGCGCGCTGAGCAGGCGCGCGGCGAAGGCGCAGCGCCCGCCGAGCTCAAGACATCGCGACGCCGACGAGCTGCTGCAGCACGACGGCGAAGGCGTGCACGCTGCGCGTGTCCTCGAGCCGCACGCGGAAGATGCCCATCGCCGCATCACCCGCGGCGCCGCTGCGGATCTCGAGCATCCCGCGCGTCACGCGCACGGACCGGATCTCGGTCGCGTCGAGCCGCGCGCGCGTTCCGCCGGCCTCGAGCTCGAGAAAACCTGGCCCGAGCCAGATGACCTCGCGCGGTCCGAGCGCGAACCGAACCCGCCCATGCGCCTGCAGATCCGCGTCGTAGCGGGCGACGACGTGCTCGCTGTACGCGCGCTCGGCGGCGTCCCCGAAGCTCGCCTCGGCGCTCGGCACCGTGCCGCTCGGTCCCACGAAGCTCGCGGGCGCGTCGATCAGCAGCAGCTCGCTGCCGGCCGCGTCGTGCAAGGAGTAGCGCGCGCGGCCGACGCCGCTGACGCGGCCTATCGGGCGAGGTTCGCGCGTGATGCGGAGCTCTGCGACGTCCGCGAAGCGCACCTCCTCGTCGACGATTCGGCTGCCGCGCAGCGAGTGCCGCGAGAGGCCCTCGCTGCCGACGTAGGTGCAGACGTGCCGCGCGGCCGGGAGCCACAGGGACGCGACGCGCACGAGGGTGCCGGGAGACTCGCCGCGCAGCGTGGTGCCGCGCGAACGAAGCACGCCGACGGCGGCCGCGGGCGGCGCGAAGTAGACATCCGTCGCGTCGACCGGCGTCCCGTCGTGGTGGGGCGCGTCGAGGGCGCCGCTCACCTCCGGCACGCTCGTCTCGCTCGTGGCCACCGACATCGCGCCGGAGCGTAGCAGGAGAAGATCGACCGCGGGTCGGGCTTGGACGAGGGCGCGAGGAAGCGCGGCGACGCGCGCTCGTATACTGCGCCTCGATGGCCCTCCCGCCGCCCGAGCCCGCACTCTTTCCACGGCCCGACAACAGCCCGTTCGAGCACGCCTGCGAGCGCTGCGGTACCTACGCGCCGCTCTCGTCCAAGTACGGGCCGAGCCTCTGCGCCGAGTGCATCGAGCGCACCGCACACCCCATCGTGCAGACGTCCGCGAGCCTGGGCGAGGTGCTGACCGGAGTGTTTCAGCTGCTGCGCGTGGTGGGGCTCCCGGCGGTGCTCCTCGTGACGCTCGCGGAGCTGCCGATGTCGATCTTCGAGTTCGTCGTGCCCGACGTCCCCTTCGCGCTCTCGAACCTGTGGGGCTTCTTCGTCGGGACGGCCGCCGAGATGGTCGTGCTGCACCTCGCGTGGCAGGCCATCGCGACGCGGGAGCAGCAGGTCGCCGTCGGCGCGGCGGTCTCGGCCGTCGGGCAGCGCCTGGGCGCGCTCCTCGGCACGCGCTTCTTCTCGAACTTGCTGACGCTCCTCTACTCGCTGTTGCTCGTGGTCCCCGGCGTGATGAAGGCGCTGTCGCTCACGCTCGCGATGCCGATCGCGCTCCACGAGGGCGCCGACGCGAACGCGGCGATGGCCGCGAGCACCGCCCGCATGGAGGGGCATCGGTGGACGGCGCTGTTCGCGTACTGCCTCGCGGGCGCGCCGTTCCTCGTGCTGCTGCTCGCGCTGCTGTGCCTCGGGACGGGGCACGACCTCGCGAACGCGGCGAGCGCGCCGGCCTCGTCGACCGCGACGACGGCGTTCTACGACTACACGATGCTCGCGCTCGGCGTCCTGACGCCCGCGGCGCTCGTCCCGGTGACGCTCGTGCCGGCGGTGCTCTACGCGAAGCTGCGGCAGCCCCAGCGCGGCACCGCCGTCTGAGCGCGCGCCCTCACCCCGTGAGGAGCGCGCGGCAGATGTCGCCGCGCGACACGGTGCCGACGAGCTTGCCCTTCTCGACGACGGGCAGCCTGCGGATCTGCTTCTGGATCATGGTCGTCGCCGCGCGCAGCACGGGGTCGTTCGGCGACATCGAGAGCGCGTTGCGGATGATCAGCGGCTCGATCGGCAGCTCGGCCTTCGCGCGACCCTTGTCGACGAAGATCTCGAACGCGCCGTGGAGCGAGCCGCCGCTCGCGACGATCTCGTCGTACTGCGGGAGCACCGCCCGGATCAGGTCACCCTCGGAGAGCACACCGACGAAGGTGCCGTCGTCCTCGACGACCATCAGGTCACTGACTTGCGTGCTCGCGACGAGGTCGGCCGCCTGATGCATCGTCGCCGTGCGGCGAATCCGCTGTGCGCTCACGTTCATGATCTCCGAAATCTGCATCGGTCGCGTCCTCCGCGGCAGAGCCTCGCACGAACGGTTTTGACGCGCACGAGCCCCCGCGGCCCGAGCGCCCGGCTCTCGCCGATGCTTCCATCCGTCAGTCGCGTGCCGCAAGGTGCGTCCCGTGCGCAGGAAGATGTCAGCGAACCAGACGCAGCTCGACTTGTTCGGCGAGCGCGCCTCGGCAGCGACCGCGCCGACGTCGGCCGACACGACTGCGGCCGACACGACTGCGGCCGACACGACTGCGGCCGACACGACTGCGGCCGACACGACTGCGGCCGACACGACTGCGGCGCCGGACGCTCAGCCGGGCGTCCGGGGCGGACTCGCGCGCGTCTTTCTCGGCTGGGATACGGCAGCGCTCGCGAGCGTCGCGGACTGGCTGCTCGCGCGCGCG
>CAIUAC010001269.1 GCA_903896985.1 uncultured Sandaracinus sp. | reverse complement strand
TCCTCACGCAGACCCTGCGAAATACAGGAGTATTCCTCGGGTCTGCGCTCCGGGCGCGCTCGCTCTCGGACTATTCTTCTACAGCTCTTGAGCGGAACGCGCCCGCTCAGTCCTTGCCGCCTTGGCCGCGGAAGCGGTCGTCGTCATCGCGGAAGAGCACGTTGAAGGTCGTGAGCGAGCCGTAGCAGGCGGTCACGTACTGCTGCAGCTGCAGCTTCTCGTCGGCGGCCAGGCTGGCGCTGCCGTTGACCTTCTGCTCGAGCACGCGGAGCTTGTCGCGGATCATCACGATCTTGTTGAAGAGCGCGTCGATGGGGACGCGCTTCTCCTGCGTCTCCTTCTTGCCGGGCACGAGCACGACCTCGCCGCCGCGCCAGCGATCGCTGAGCGTCGCGTCGCCGACGCCGAGCTCCTCGCGCAGGACCTCGGTGAGCACTCTACGGAATTCTGCTTGGTCCATGTCGAGGTCGATCTCCTGAGGAAGCGGGCGCTTCGGCGGCGGCTCGTCTTCCTCGCGCATACGGCGCGGCGTGCCCGCAGCGGCAGGTTTCTTCTTCGTCCAACCGTCCCAGCTCGCGCCGAGCGCCTTGTAGCTCGGGCACATCCCCGTCTCGAGCTTGCGCGCCTTCCAGATGCGGCAGTCGCCCGACTGCACCTCGGCGCCCTCGACGTAATAACGTCCGAAGAAGGCGCACGTGCCGCAGCGGCCAGTGAGGTCGCGTTCCATGAGCGCGCCGAGGATACTCCGTTGGGCGCTCGAGCGTCAGCTACGACGCGACATATGACGCGCGAGCCGCTGCGCGCTCACGGTGACGGCGTCTCCGACGCGCAGCGTACCGAGGCTCTCGTGGAGCGCGTTCCACGAGAAGTAGGTGCTCGCGGAGTTGGCGCCGCGGAAGCCGAGATCCGTCCCGCGTCGAAACCCCGCGAGCGCGCGCAGCGGCTCCGCGCCGGGCACCCCGCTCCGTGGGTCGACCAGCGTCATCGTGCAGCGCGCGCACGGCTTGACGAGGCGCAGCGTGACCTCGCCGACGCGCAGCGTCTCCCAGCGGTCCTCGTCCCAGGCGCGTCCGCCGCTGACCACGATGTTCGGCCGAAAGCGCTCCATCTCGAGCGTCGTGCCGGCTCTCTCGGAGAGGTCCGCGAGCGAGGCTTCCGTCGCGACGACCAGCGGGAAGCCGTCGGCGAGGCTGACGCGCGCGGTGCTCGGGGCGTAGCTCGGATCGACGCCGCGCACGCTCTCGTCCGGCAAGTACACGAGGCGCACCGGGACGCCGAGCAGCGCCGAGAACCACTCGGCGGCGCCGTCGCCGCAGTCGCGCACGCGCACGCTGTCGTCCCACACGACCGCTTCGCGCTCACCGACGCCTGCGCGCGGCGGCTCGATCGAGAGCGCCGTGCGCCCCGCCGTGTGCAGCACGACGCCGCCCGCCTCTGCGCGCGTGACCGCGACGAGCGCGAGGCGGGGATGCTCGCGCTGCGTGACGAAGCGCCCGTGCGCGTCGATGAGCATGAAGCGCCGGTCCCCCGCCGCGCCCATCGCGTCGAGCGTCAGCTCGTCCACGCGCAGCCCCGCGCAGCTCTTCACGGGGAAGACGTAGAGGGCGGAGATGCGCAGTCGGTGGGGCATCGTGCGTCTGGCTCAGGGCGTGCGGCTCAGGGCGTGCGGAGGCAGCCTGGCGCGTCGTGCCAGTCGTAGCGGGCGCCGCCCTCGAGCATCACGAAGTCTCCCGGCTGCAAGGTGTCGAGGTCGCGCGGCCCGAGGCCCGTCGCGAGCGTGCGGTCGTCGGTCGTGAAGTCCCACTTGGCCGTGGTGTTCTCGTCGTCCTCGGCGGTCAGCGCGACGTTGCCGCCGTCCGAGAGCACGAGGCCGTAGCGCATCATCGCGTGCGCGACGGCGCGGGCGTAGTCGTTTGGCAGTGACGCGAGCGGGAAGTCGCTGCGCAGGCGCAGGCGCGCGCCGTAGGGAGGCGAGTCGCTCCCGCCCGACGCGCCGCCGCCGGGGCCCGTGCCGTGCGTCGCGGGGTGCACGTAGATCCCCGCGCGGATTCGATCGTTGGGCAGG
>CAIUAC010001268.1 GCA_903896985.1 uncultured Sandaracinus sp. | reverse complement strand
TCGCCGAGCAGCCGCGCGGCGTCGAGCCACGGCGGCAAGCCCTCGACGACGACCTCGTGAAGCCGCACGCCGGGCTAGTAGCGAGGCACGGTCGCGTCGACGCGCTCGGACCACGCGTCGATGCCGCCCTCGAGGTTCCACACGTTGCGCAGCCCCATCCGGAGCGCGTGCTCCGCGGCGGCGCGGCTCCGGTGCCCGTGATGGCAGAGGAAGACGACGCGCGCGTCCGGCTCGAGCGTCTCGAGGAGCGCCCTCCCCGCCTCATCGAGCGGCTTGGCGAACGAGAGCGACGCCGTCCGCAGCTCGCCCGGCGTCCGCACGTCGAAGACGACGAACGCGTCCCCGTGCGCGCGCATCGCGGCGAGCTGCTCGACGGAGAGCGAGCGCACGCGCGGCGGCTCGTTCGGGTTGTCGAGCACGAAGCCCCCGCCGCCCTTCGCCTCGACGAAGTCGACGCGCAGCCCCTCGGCGCGCCGCGCGCTCGTCGCGTCGAGCCGCAGCACCAGCCCGCCCGACCTCGCCTCGACGTCCCCCCGCTCGACGGGCCCGAAGTAGAGGTTGTGGACGAACTGCGCCGTGATCTCGAGCCGCAGCTGCGCCTCGTCGGCGCCCGCCTCCTCCACCGCCGTCGCCCGCGCCGCGCGGAGCGCGTCCGCCGCGCGCTCGCTGATCGTCACGACGGGCGGGACCTGCTCCCGCGCCGGCTGCCCGAGCACCGTGCCGAGCTCGCCCGAGTCGCGCAGCTCCACGACGATGTCCGCGCCGCCGATGAACTCCCCGCGCACATAGAGCTGCGGCAACGTCGGCCAGTCCGAGAGGCGCTTGACCCCCTCGCGGAGCGCCGGGCTCGCGAGCACGTCGACCGTCTCGTACGTCTCGAGGAAGCCGTCGAGCGCGTCGACGACCTGCGCCGAGAAGCCGCACTCCGGCGCGAGGCGGGTGCCCTTCAAGAACAGCACGACGGGGTGCTCGGCGACGAGCGCGCGCAGATAGAGGAGCGCCTCGGCCTCCGTCGCGTCGTCGAGGGAGGGGGCGGAGGGGTGCGCGCAGCCTTGGTGCGAGTCGGTCATCGGGTCAGTCCGTCCTGGCGCTCAGGCGTCGAAGTCGAAAGTCCCCAGCGCCCAGCGCAGGGTGTTTCGGTCGATGTTCTGGCCGCTGTGCACGATGACGACGCGCTTGCCCTTGAGCTCGTCGCGGAGCTTCCAGGCGGCGGCGTAGCTCGCCGCGGCGGCGCCCTCGGCGAGGTTATGCGTCGTCTCGAGCGCGAGCCGGACGGCGCTCTTCAGCTCGTCCTCGCTGAGCAGGACCATCTGATCGAGCTTGTGCCGCTGCAGGATCTTGAACGGCAGCTCGAACGCCTGCCGGGTCGCGAGGCCGTCGGCGAAGGTGTCCGCCGCCTCGACGGAGGTGATCACGCCGAGCTCGAGCGACTTGGTCAGCGCCGCCGCGCGCGCCGCCTGCACGCCGATGATCTGCATCCCCGGGCGCATCGTCCGCAGCGCCAAGACGGCCCCGCTGACGAGCGAGCCGCCGCCGATCGGCACGACGATCGCGTCCGCGTCGGGCAGGTCCTCGGCGACCTCCATCGCGAAGGTCCCGACGCCCGCGACGAGGAGCGGCTCGTTCGCCGGGTGCACGAAGCGCATGTTCTCGTTGCTCGCGCGCGCCTCGGCCTCTGCGTTCGCCTGGTCGAAGTCCCGCCCGTGCTCGATCAGCTCCGCGCCGAGCGCGACCATCAGCGCGTTCTTGTCGGGGTTGTTGCCCTTGGGGACGTAGATCACCGCGCGCGCGCCGAAGGTGCGGGCGGCGTAGGCGATGCTCAGCCCGTGGTTGCCGCGCGTCGCCGTGACGACGCCGCGGGCGCGCTGCTTGTCCGAGAGGTTGGCGAAGAGGTTGACCCCGCCGCGCACCTTGAAGGCGCCGATCGGCAGGTGGTTCTCGTGCTTGATGTACGCCTCGAAGCCGCACCGAGCAGAGAGGAGCGGGTTCCGGTAGAGCGGCGTGCGCTGCACGTAGCGGTGGACGACCGGCCAGGCCCGCAAGATGTCTTGGAACGTCACGTCCGGCACTTCCACAGCGTCCTCCTGGCAGTCCCGCGAGGGCCTCCGCGAGTCTACCGGAAGCGCGACGCAGTGCGCCATGGAGAAGAACGCCGTCGCGCGCCGCCCGCGGCGGTGACGCGCGCTCCGTTTTGCTCGACCGACGCGCCCGCGGCGGTGACGCGCGCTCCGTTTTGCGCGACCGTCGCGGCGGCGGCGGTGACGCGCGCTCCGTTTTGCTCGACCGTCGCGCCGGCGGCGGTGACGCGCGCTCCGTTTTGCTCGAGCATCGACTCGCGCCGTAGTGACGCGCGCTCCGGCGGGCGCGATCGACGCGCGCGCTGACCCTGCACATA
>CAIUAC010001267.1 GCA_903896985.1 uncultured Sandaracinus sp. | reverse complement strand
GCGCTGCTGCTCGTCGCGTGCGGCGGCCCTGAGATTCGTGGGCCGCAGCGGCCCGCGGTGCACCTCGCGCTCCCGGCGCCGTCCGTCGTCGTGCCGCAGGGCGCGCCCGACGCGGCGCATCGCATCGACGACGAGCGCACCTGGCAGCTCCTCGCGGCGCGCCCCGAGAACGAGGTCTTCGCGCGCACGGAGGTCGTGAAGTTCCTGATCGACCTCGAGGACGCTCGCAAGCTCTGGCTCGTGCAGAGCGTGCGCTGGCCGATCCACTACTACTTCGCGCGCCGCTTCCTCACGGGGACCGCGCCCGTCGAGTCGCACGCGGCGTTCAACGTGCGTGAGTATCGGCGCCCCGACCGCCGCTTCGTCTGCGGCTCGCTCGTGCACTACCTCGACTCGGACGCGTGGACCTTCGAGATGCTCTCCGGCGACGACCTCGATGGGCCGCGCGTCGCCGAGGCGTTCGAGCAGATCCGAGACGCCGTCTACTTCGGCCCCAAGCTCCACTATCGCCCGCTCTCGACGCTCAACGAGGAGCACATCGCCGGCGTGCGCGACCGGCTGAACGTCGTGACGACCGACGCCCTCGTCGGAAACCTGCGCTATCAGCCGCTGACGCCGGGCACCGCGTACGGCGTGCTGCGCCTCGTGCGCGGGGAGCTCGACCTCTCGACGGTGCGCGCGCAGGAGCTCCTCGTCACCGAGGATGTGCCCGACGATCTGCCGATGACGATGGGGCTCGTCACCTCGCGCTTGCAGGCGCCGCTCGCGCACGTCGCCATCCTCAGCGCGAACCGCGGCACGCCGAACATGGCGCTGCGCGGCGCGATCGACGACCCGCGCTTCGCCGCGCTCGACGGGCGCGTCGTCAAGCTCGTCGTCGGTCCGCAGGACTTCACCGTGACCGAGGTGCCGCAGGCAGAGGCGGACGCGGCTTGGGCGGCGCTGCGCCCCTCGACGGCGTTCGCGCCGCGGCTCGATCTGCGCTCGCGCGCGCTCGTCGCGCTCTGTGACGTCGGCGCGGCGGAGCTCGGCGCGGTCGGCGCGAAGGCGGCGCAGCTCGGCGAGGTGTGTCGGCTCGGCGGGGACGTGCACACGCCCGGCGGCTTCGTGCTGCCGACGGCGCTCTACGTCGACCACCTCGTGCACAGCCATGTGGAGGCGACGATCCGCGACATGCTGGCAGACCCGACATTTCGGGCAGACCGGGTAGTCCGGCTGTCGCGCCTCGGGGCGCTCCGCGGCGCGCTGATGACGACGCCGATCGACCCTGCGCTGCTGCGGCAGGTGCGCGCGCGGCTCGCGCAGTTCCCCGCCGGGCGCGTGATCTTTCGCTCGAGCACCAACGCCGAGGATCTGCCGGGCTTCAACGGCGCGGGGCTCTACGAGTCGGTCGTCGTGCCCGCGGGCGCGAGCGACGCGGTCGTCGCGGACGCGATCCGGCGCGTCTGGGCGAGCGTCTGGACGCTGCGCGGCTTCGAGGAGCGCGACTGGTTCCGCATCGATCACACCGCCGTCGCGATGGCCGTGCTCGTACAACCCTTCGTCGCGGGCGCCGTCGCGAACGGCGTGGCGATCACGCGAAACCCCTTCAACGAGGGGCGCCCCGCGGTCTTCATCAACGTGCAGACGATGAGCGGCAGCGTCACGGGCGCGCGCAACGACGTGCCCGAGCAGCACATCGTCTACACGTACACCGAGCAGCTCGAGGACGAGATCCTCGGCCGCAGCAGCCTGACGAACGGCGCCGCGGTGATGCCGACGGAGGAGGTCGAGCGCCTGACGCGGCTGCTGCAGGACCTGCACGCGAGGCTGGTCCCGACCTACGGCGACAGCGCCAACGCGCTCGACGTCGAATTCCTCGTCTCGGCCGTGCCGGGCGCCGCAGAGCGCCTGATCACCATCGTGCAGGCGCGCCCGTTCCGCGTCGTCTACACGGAGGGGCAGCGCTACCGCCCGCTGTGAGATAGTGGGCGTCCCATGACGTCTACTTCGCTGCGCCTCCTCGGCCTCGCGCTCTCGCTCGCCGTGCTCGCCGCTTGTAGCGACAGCAGCACCAAGCCACCCGGTCACTGCGCGTCGACGACCGACTGCACCGGCACGGACCGCTGCGTCGACGGGCGCTGCGTCGCCACGGTCACGCCGGACGGCGGCGCCGACGCGGGCTTCGACGGCGGCGTCGACGGCGGCCCAGTCTGCGCGTCGCCGCGCCTGATGTGCGCGGCCGCGTGCTGCGACCTCGGTGACCTCTGCTGGATGGACACCTGCATCGCGGACCGCGGCAGCTGCGTGACCGGCGACGACTGCGAGTCGGACACCCGCTGCGTCGGCGGGCTCTGCGTGCCGTGGGGCGCGCCGGTCGGCGAGCCGACCTCGGACCCGGCGTGCACGCGCTCGATCAACATCGACACCATCGCCCCCGACGTGCAGTGCGCGTGGAGCGAGCCGCCCGTGGGGGACCCGTTCCCCGACAGCCATCAGGTGATGTCCACGCCCGTCGTCGTCGACTTCAACCTGGACGACGACCCCGCGACGCTCGAGCCGTCGATCATCTTCACGACCTTTGGCCCTGGCAGCTACGGCGCGCCGGGCGTGCTCCGCGTGATCGACGGGCGCACCTGCGCGCATCAGTTCACGTCGCCCTTGGCGGAGGACGCCGCGATGGGCCCCGCGTCCCCGACGGTCGGCGACCTCGACGGCGACGGTCGGGCCGAGATCGTCACGGCGCGCACGGGCGGCGGGCTGGTCGCCTATGGCTGGGACGCGACCGCGCACAGCTTCGTCAAGCGCTGGACGTCGGCGACGTGCGACGCCGCGGGCGGGCGCGTGCCCGACACGACGGGCGGTGCGGACAAGTGGAACGGCGTCTCGCTGCACGACCTCGACGACGATGGGCGCGCCGAGATCATCTACGGCGCGACGGTCTACGACGCGAACGGCTGCATCCTCTCGTCGACGCTCGGCTTCGCGCTCTACAGCGTGGGCTACATCGCGGTGGTCGCGGACGTCGACGAGGACGGCCGCATGGAGCTCGTTCAGGGGCAGTCGCTCCACGAGTGGCGCGACGGCGACTGGCAGCCTGAGCCGTACTTCGTCGGTGGCACCGCCGCAGGGCAGGTCGCGGTCGCGGACTTCGGCAACTTCCCGCTCGCCTCGCTCGGCGGCGCAGACGCGGCCGAGGTCGCGGTGATCTCGGCGGGCACCGCGCGGGTGCAGACGCTCGAGGGCACCGTGGTCTTCGGCCCGTACACGCTGCCGGGCGGCGGCACGGGGGGCCCCCCGACGATCGCCGACTTCGACGGGGACGGGCGCGCGGAGTTCGCGACGGCGGGCGGCGCGCAGTACATCGTCTTCGACCTCGACTGCGCGGGCACGCCCGTCGGCACCTGCGGCTCGTCGCGCACCGACGGCATCCTCTGGACGCAGCCGTCGAAGGACCTGAGCTCGAACGTCACGGGCTCGTCCGTGTTCGACTTCGACGCGAACGGCGCGGCAGAGGCCGTCTACGCGGACGAGTGCTTCCTGCGCATCTACGACGGCGCGACGGGCGACGTCGTCTACAGCGCCGCGCGCTCGAGCGGCACGACCTACGAGAACCCGGTGATCGTCGATGTCGACGGTGACTTCCACAGCGAGATCGTCACCGCCGCGAACGACTACGCTGGCGCCAACGGCTGCCCGGCGAGCGACCCGCTGCGCCCGAGCACGCCGTTCTCGACCTCGCACGGCATCCTCGTCTTGCGCGACGTCACCGACCGCTGGGCGGCGTCACGCCCGGTGTGGAACCAGCACGCGTACGCCGTGACGAACGTCGGCGACCGCGGCGAGATCCCGCGCACCTCCGCCGTCGCGCGCAACTGGCGCACCGCGGGGCTCAACAACTTCCGGCAGAACGTGCAGGGCGCGCTCGACGCGCTCGGCGTGCCGGATCTCACGACCGCGGCGATCTCCGAGCGCCTGCGCGTGCCGTGCGAGCTCGACGGCACCGCGACGCTCCGCGCCCGCGTCTGCAACCGCGGCGCGCTCCCGATGGCGGCGGGCTTCGTCGTCGAATTCCGCGCCGAGACGCGCGACGGAGTGCCGCTCTGCCGCGCGAGCTCGGCGGTGTTCCTCGGCGTCGGTGAGTGCGCCGAGACGAGCTGCGTCGCGGTGCTGCCGACCGACCGCGCGATCGACGTGCACGTCGTCGCGGACCCCGACGCGACGAGCACGGAGTGCCTCGAGGGCAACAACTACAGCCTCCAGCCGAACGTCGCCTGCGACACGATCGGCTAGCGCTGCTTGCCCCGCGCCTTCGGCTTCGCTTCCGGCTTGGCGCGTCGCCCGAGGTCGCGCAGCGTCGGCACGAGGAGCTTTCTGCGCAGCAGCACGACGAGGCGCTCGCTCAGCGTCGTCGCCGCCTCGGTGATCGTCGAGAGCTGCTCGCCCGCGCGCGGGACGACGCCCTCGCGATAGAGCCGCAGCTCGATGCGCACGAGCTCCCGCAGCGCCGCGGCGTACTCGCCGATGATGGTGATCGGCAGCATTTCTGGGGTGATCCCGCACTTGCGCGCGGCCGCGAGCACGCGCAGCAGCTCGAGGTCGTCGCCGCCGTACGCCTCGTCGTCGCGTCCCTCGAGCGGCACGACCGCGCCCATCGTGCGCAGCCACTCGAGCTGCGCGGCGGGCATCCCGGCGCCGAGCAGCTCGTCCTTCGTGCGCGTCTCGCTCGCGTCCGCGCTGCTCGAGAGCGCGCGCGCGATGGCCGCCGCGGCCGTCTCGTCCACCGACTCGAGGGCGGACTCGTCGAGCACCGACTTGATCACCTTGAGCGGCAGGAAGTGCGTCCGCTGAAGCTCCTTGATCCGCAGGATCCGCGGCACGAGCGCGAGGTCGTAGTAGGCCATGTTGCGGCCCGTGCGCATCGCGGGCTCCGGCAGCAGCCCCTCGCGCACGTAGTGCTTGATCGTCGCCGCGGGCACGCCGCTCTGCGCAGCGAGGACCGACATCTTGACCAGCTCGGGCTCGGTGGGGCGGCTATCCATCAGCGGGGGCGAACGCTATTGCCATGTTTCCCGGGTACTTCCAGCGAGCTCCAAGCGCTCGCGCACACGTCTTGACACGCGCGCCGGATTATTGCAGGTAGGAAGTCGCACTTTCAACAGACTCCGCTTCTCGACAGGACCGACCCATGCGCGCCTCTTCACCTGAGCTCCTCTCCCGCCTCTCCGCCTGTGTGCTGTTGCTCGCGACGTCCGCGTGCGGCGGCGGCGCCGGTCCCTCGCTCCCCCCGCCTCCGACGCCGGACCTCGGCGGTGCCGACGGCGGCGTCAGCGACCTCGGGCCCGACGTGGATCTCGGCGCAGACGTGGACCTCGGCGCAGACGTGGACCTCGGCGCAGAAGTGGACCTCGGCAGCGAGCCGATCGACCTCGGCCCGACGCCGACGCTCAGCCCGCCGGACGGCGCTGGTCCGTACGTGGTCTCGCGGATGGCCGGGACGACCGGCAGCACGTCGATGACGGTGTACGACCCGACGCTTCCTGCCGGTCAGCTCGCGCCCATCGCGATCTTCCTCGCGGGCTTCCAGCTCCACATCAGCAACTACGACGCGCTCTGCACGCGCCTCGCCTCGCACGGCGTCATCGTCGTCGGCGTCGAGGCGCCGTCGGGCGGCATCATCCCGTCGGCGGACCACGTCGCGCTCCGCGACTCGGCGATCGCCGCGCTCGACTGGGCGCGCACGTCGGCGCCCTCCGCGACGCACACCGACCTGACGCACACGCTCGTCTTCGGGCACAGCATGGGCGGCAAGGTCGCGACGATGATCGCCGCCGCCGATGGGCGCGTGACGGCGCTCCTCGGGATCGACCCGGTGAACGCGGGCAGCCCGCTGACCGGCTACTCGGCGACCCTGCCCGACGTCGTGCCTGACGCGGTGACGCCGCTGACGATCCCGGTCGCCTTCCTCGGCGAGACGACCAACGGCACGGGCGGCCTCGGGGGAATGTCGTGCGCGCCCGCCGCGCAGAATTTCCAGACGTTCTACGCGGCGGCGACCGGCACCGCGTGGGCCGCTCAGTACGACTTCACGGGCGCCGATCACATGGACTTCGTGCCCGACACCACGGGCTGCGGCTTCGCGTGCACGGCGTGCACGGCGGGCACGGCGACCCCGGCGACGGTCGTCTCGAGCATGGAGACGCTCGTCGTCGCGTTCGCGCAGCGGCATCTGTTCGGCAACGTCGCGGCGGAGGTGTGGCTCACCGGCGCGTCGGTCCCCGCCGGCGTCGTCGCCTCGCACCGTCCGTAAGACCTCGCCGCTCCCCGCGCTGACGAGCGCTCGCTCGCGCCTCAGCGGGCGAGCGGAGAGAAGCGCGCGTCTCGAAACACCGCGCCCGTGCCGCCCGCCGCGAAGCGGTCGCGCGCGGGCGCGATGCGTTCGTCGAAGACGACCAGATCCGGCAGCAAATCAGGGAGGAACGTCGAGCGCCAGGTGCCGAGCGGGGACGTCCCCGCGATGACGAGCAGGCGCGGCGCGGGACCGCTCGACGGCGGCGCGAGCGGGTTCGCGGCGACGAAGACCGTGCCGACCTCATCGCCGCGGTGCGCGGTGCCGTCGACGACGAGCGCGTCCGCGTCGAAGCGCACGGGGAGCTGCGCCGCGACGCGCGCGAGTACGCGGTTGGACGCCGGCGGACCGACGAGCACCAGCGTGTGCGTGCGGAGCTGCTCGTCGTTGACGTCGACGTCGTCCACGATCGGATAGCGCACCTGCCAGCCGCGCGGCGCAGCCCACGCGCGCGCGACGAGGCGGTTGATCAGCGTGTGCCGCGGGTCCGCGGTGCCGACGACGAAGAGCAGCGGGTCGTGGAAGACGTCGCGGATCGGTCCTGTTTCTTGGGTCGGCGTCGCGCTCGTCGCCGCGCGCCAGTGCTCGGCGTCACGGCTGAGCGCGAGCGGTGAGGTGCCCTCGACGACGTCGCCGTCGAGCTCCGCGCGGACGTGCTCGCCTGCATGGCCAGGCGACAGCACGAGGCGCGCGAGGTCGCGCGTGGTGCCGCGGACGACCTGCTCGGCGCCGTGCGTCGAGAGGGTCGCGTCGACCTCGCCGAATGCGTCTGCGCGCGAGCGCTGCACGCCGCCGATCCACCACGCCCCATCGCAGCGCGGGCGCGCCGTGCGAAAGCGGACGTGCGCGGGCGCCGCGGGACGCCTGAACGGCGCGAGCCAGCGATAGAGCGCGCCGTCCGCGTAGGTCTCCGTCCAGACGTTGTGCCCGCTCTCGGGCTGTCGATGCTCGACCTGGTAGTGCAGCGCGGTGAGGCGCGTGACGAGGCTCGTCGTCCACGCGAGCGGGCGATCGCGCGAGCCGCGCACGAGCAGCATCGGCAGGTGGAGCGCGTTCTCCGCCCAGTCGACGTCGCTGCGCTCGGCGCGGAGGAACTGCTCCCACGGCGCGAGCGCGTCCTGCGCGGTGTCCTGCCGCACGCGCTGATCGTGATAGCCGGCGAGGGCAGCCGACGCGGCGAAGAGGTCAGGGTGATGGAACGGCAGATACGCCGCGCCCGTGCCGCCCATCGAGCCGCCGGTGATGCCGATGCGCGCGTCGTCCACGCGATAGCGCGCGCGGACGTCGGCGAGCACCTCGAGCACGTCCTCCTCGCCCGCGAAGCGATAGTGCGTCTGCCCGCGCCCCGTCGGCGCGACGACGAGCATCGGTCCGCGCGTCGGCGTCTCCCCGTTGCGCCCATGGTCCTCGAGCGACACGCCGGGACCGCGCGGCAGGCTGAACGTGTCGCGGAGGTAGTCGCCCGCGTTGCCCGTGAAGCCGTGCAGCGTGACGAGCAGCGGGAAGCGCCGCGTGCCGCGCGCGTGCTCGGGCGGCACGAAGAGCTCGTAGGGGACGAGCGTCCCGTCGAGGCGCGAGCGCAGCGCCATGCGCGTGTAGCCCGTCGGCGCCGCGAGCGGATCGTGCCCGCGCGCGAACTCTGCGGCGAGGTGCTGCGCCTCGGCGACGAGCGTGTGGCGCCACGCCGCGTCGGGATCGCGCTCGCGCAGGACGCGCTCGAGCTCCTCGAGGCGCCACGCGAGCGGCGCGCTCGACGCGGGGCTCGCGCCGGGGAGGGCGCCGCGGAGCGCGTGGATCGCCGCCGCGACGGGGCGGTCGAGCGCGAGGGCG
>CAIUAC010001266.1 GCA_903896985.1 uncultured Sandaracinus sp. | reverse complement strand
GGTCTGCACATAGGCCAGAAACCAGAGCGCGCGGTCGCCGTCGGCAGCCCGACCTCACCGGCGTTCATCATCGGGTGCCCGAAGGCGACGAGCTCGCGGCCGACGACGTGCGTCACCGTGCCGACGGCCGTCGCGTTCACGTCGCCGCGCACGAGCTGCACGCCGATCGCGCCGCCGTCGACGAAGTGTGGCGCGGGCGCGCCCGGCGCTGGCGGTCGCCCGCCGCCGCCCGCTTGGAGCGGCATCAGCCCGTACGGCGCGAGCTCCGCGCTGAGCGCCTCGACCGCGCGGTCGCTGAGCCCGCCGAGCATCAGCGGCGTCGCGGCCCGCTCGAGCTGAAGCGCGCCGCCGGTGCCAGGTACGGCGACGGTCGAGCGCCGGGCCTGCGCGCGGAGCGGCGTGAGCGCGTCGGTGGGCGCCTCGCCGAGAAACGGCGGCAGCCCCGCGAAGCGCGCGCTCGACGCGACGCTCGAGCCTGCGCGCGGCCGCGTCAGCGCGGCGTGCGTCGACGGCATGGGCCCCGCGAGCGGGAAGGCGTTCGGCCTGCGGGCGCGGTGCAGCTCCGCGAGCATGTTGGCGATCGGCGTGACGCCCGCGATGGGGTCCTTGCCGAAGGGCCAGCCGTACGCGTAGGCGCCCGCGAGGCGGTCATCGAGGTAGATCGGCGAGCCGCTCATCCCCGCGACGCTCGAGGCGTGATCGAGGATCGGATGATCCGTGCGGATCAGGATGATGTCCTGGTCGGGGCGGAAGTTGTGGAGGACGTCGATCACCTCGACGTCGAAGCGCGCGGGGGTCTCGCCCTCGAAGACGGTGAGCCCGTAGCCGCGCATCCCGCGGTGGATCTCCTCGATCGGGATGGTCGTCTGGCGCGTCTGCCCGATGGCGACGACGGCGACGAGGAGCGGCAGCGCGGCCAGCGCGAGGAGGGCACGGGGAAGGCGGCGCAAGGGACGCCGAATTTCCGCTGTCATCCCGCGAGTGTCAAGCCTGCCGACGCCGCCTTCAGGCTGCGCCCGTCGAGCGTTTCGGGGCGCTCTCGAGCCCGTGCGCGTCGAGGCGCACGCCGCGCTCTCGGTGCTCGCCAACAGCGCCGCGGCGAGGCGTCCGAGCGCGCTCACTCCGCGGGCGCGAACCCGCCGCCCAGCAGATGCTCGGGCGTCACGAGGCGCAGCACCTCTGCGATCGTCTCTGCGCGGAAGGGCTTCGTCAGGCACGCGACGACCCCCGCGAGGCGCGCGGCGATACGCACCTCGTCGTGCGTGTCCGCCGCGGTCATCAGCACGACCTGGATCTGCGCGTGCTCTTCGCGCAGCACAGCCGCGAGGTCGAGCGCGGACATCCCGGACGTCGCCGGTAGGTCGGCGTCGACGAGCACGAGATCGACCGGCCACTGCCGGATCAGCGCGAGCGCGCCGTCGCCGGAGCTCGTGCCGACCACGCGATTGCCGTGGACGGTCAGCATCCGCGCGAGGCGCCACTGCAGCTCGGGGTCCGCTTCCACCAAGAGCACGGCGGCAGCGGGCTGGCCGTCCGCCGCGGCCCCCGACGCGCTGCGGCGCGCCGAGGCAGCGCGCATCGCGTCCGACAGTTTCTTCTCGTCCGTCCCGGTGCTCATCGTCTGCTGGTCCTCTGTCCCCTGCCGCCCCACGACGATACGCACGCCACCACGCGACGACACCGCGTGCACTCTCGTCACAGCAGCCAACACCTGGGCGCCGTGAATCTTCCCGCCGAACTGCCTCTCCCCAAGAGAAAGCCGCGCGAAGAGCGAAAGAGGCCCCAAGATAGCGCGCGTCGATCGAGGGCGCAACGGAGTCCCCGACCACGTCGCACGCTGACCCGAGGCTGCCCCAATCGCCCTTTGGATGTTGCCGGGGCGGCCCACGAGCGTTGCTCCGCGCGCACCCGGTCGGCTATGGTCGCGCCCGTGCGACCCCCGCCGCTTCCCCACCAGCTCTCGGTGCTCCACCGAGTGCTCGAGCGCATCACGCAGATGGATGGCGAGACCGGCCGGGCGCCCGTCGTCGTCTTCGACCTCGATGCCACGCTCTACGACAACCGCCCCCGCACCCTGCAGATCCTCATGGAGTACGCGGAAGAGGTGCGCGCCGACTTCCCCGACGTCGCCAGCGCGCTCGCGACGCTCGACGAGCAGCACATCAAGTATCTGCTGAGCGACACGCTCCGGGGCTGCGCGCTCACGCACCACGAGGTCGTGCGAGACGTGACCTCGTACTGGCGCGACCGCTTCTTCTCGGACGAGTACGTCCGCTACGACGTGGCGCTCGAGGGCGCGTCGGAGTTCGTGCGCGCGTGCCACGAGGCGGGCGCCATCATCGTCTACATGACGGGGCGCGACATCTCCGGGATGTTGCTCGGCACCATGTCGAGCCTGCGGGACAGCGGCTTTCCGCTCGCCGTCGCGGGCGTCGAGTGCGTGCTCAAGCCGGACGCGACGATGCCCGACGAGGCGTTCAAGCGCACCGCGCTGCCGTCGCTCCTGAAGCTCGGCGACGTGATCGCGTTCTTCGACAACGAGCCCGCGAACTGCAACGTCGCGCTGCAGATCTTTCCCGACTCGACGGGCGTGCTCCTCGACACTCAGCGTGTTCCGGGCCCGCCCGCGTTGGATGTCGGCATCGAGACGATCAGAGACTTCCGGCTCGTGTAGTCCCGCGGGGCTAGCGCTCGTCCCGGCCACGGGCGTGCGTCACACTCGCGCATGGCTCAGCCCGGACGCGCGGTCTTGCCGAGGACCGTCCTCGCGAAGAGTCACGCGAGGCAGTCGCTGCGCGTCTCGCAGGCGGTCGTCGACACGGCGGCGCTCGACGCTGACGGCGTTTACTCGCACCTCGCGACTCGCCCTGACGGGCTCACGACCGCTGAGGCGCAGGAGCGCCTCCTCGCGCGTGGCCCGAACATCCTCTCGAAGGACCGCGAGGTCGGGATAATCAGCCTCCTCTGGCACGCGGTGCGTGACCCGCTCGTGCTCTTGCTCGCCGTGCTCGCCGCCGTGTCCTTCGCCACGGGTGACTCGCGCGCGGCCGTGATGATGCTCGCGATGATCACGCTGAGCGTCAGCCTGAAGCTCTTCCAAGAGTCCAAGGCGGGGCACGCAGCCGCCAAGCTCAAGGCGATGATCTCCGTGAAGGCGACGGTCGTCCGCGACGGCGTCGCGCAGGAGGTCGCCGTCTCGCACCTCGTGCCCGGCGACGTCGTGAAGCTCGCCGCGGGCGACATGATCCCGGGCGACGTCCGCGTGGTGCAGGCCAAGGATCTGTTCGTGATCCAGGGCTCGCTGACGGGCGAGAGCTTCCCCGTCGAGAAGTTCGCGGCCGAGACCAAGAGCGCGACCTCGCCGCCGCTCGAGCTGACGAGCGTCGCGTTTCTGGGGACGAGCGTCGGCAGCGGCGCGGCCACGGCGGTGGTCGTCGCGACAGGGCAGCAGACCTACCTGGGCGGCATGGCGGAGGCGCTGCAAGAGCCCGTCGCGCCGACGGCGTTCGACCGCGGGATCGCGCAGTTCACGCGGCTGATGCTCGCGTTCATGGCGGTGATGGTGCCGCTGGTCTTCGTGCTGAACGGGCTGACCAAGGGCAGCTGGGGGGAGGCGTTCTTCTTCGCGCTCGCCGTCGCCGTCGGGCTCACGCCCGAGATGCTGCCGATGATCGTGACGATCTGCCTGTCGAAGGGCGCCGTCGCGATGGGTCAGCGGAAGGTGATCATCAAGCGGATCCACGCGATTCAGAACCTCGGCGCGATGGACGTGCTCTGCACGGACAAGACAGGCACGCTGACGCAGGACCGCATCACGCTCGAGCGGCACTGCGATGTGCGGCTGCGCGAGGATGAGAGCGTCCTCGCGCTCGCGTACATCAACTGCCACTTTCAGACGGGCCTCAAGAGCGTGCTCGACCGCGCGGTGCTCGCGCACGAGGAGAGCCACGCGCACGCCCGCGTGCCGGAGCTCGCGAAGGTCGACGAGATCCCGTTCGACTTCGAGCGGCGGCTGATGTCGGTCGTCGTGCGCACTCCCGATGGTGGCGACCGCATCGTGTCGAAGGGCGCGCCGGAGGCGATCTTCGAGCGCTGCGTGCGCTTCCGGCTCGATGGCGAGCTCCTGCCGATGGATCACCCGCACATCGAGGAGCTGAAGGCGGAGTACGAACGCTTGAGCTCCGACGGTTTTCGCGTGCTCGCGATCGCGACGAGGGATGGCCCCGCGCACGGCGTCGTCGCCGCGCACGCGACGCCGTACGGCAAGGCAGACGAGCGTGACCTCGTGCTCGAGGGCTACGTCGCGTTCCTCGATCCGCCGAAGGAGAGCGCGCGCGCCGCCATCGCCGCGCTCGC
>CAIUAC010001265.1 GCA_903896985.1 uncultured Sandaracinus sp. | reverse complement strand
GGTCGAGCCCGGTGGAGCCCGTCTCGACGCCCCAGAGCCCCGCGGTGTCGCGCGCCTCGTGCGAGTGCGTCGCGCTGATGACGACGTAGTCGATGTCCGCGTCCGCGACGAGCGCGCGCGTCAGGTCCATCTCGCCCTTGAAATAGCCGACGCAGTCGATCGACACGAGCGCGAGGGTGACGTCGTTCTGTCGGAGCGCGATGACGCTCGTGTAGAGCGGGTCGTGCACGCCGATCGCGCCGCGCCCGTTGCCGAAGCCCGCCATCCACACGCCGTCGAAGTGCCCGTTGCCGTTGGTGTCGCGGAACGCCTCGCCGACGTCGTACTCGCCGTTGCCGTTCGCGTCGTCGGTGACGATCTCGGTGCTGTCGTCGATGACGGGCGTGATCTCGGCGCGCGCCGTGCCGACGTAGAGCACGTCGTCGCCGACGCCCGTGCAGCTGGGATCACCCGGGCAATGCAGCGGCTCGGGCAGCGGCGTGGGCGGGATGGTCGCGTCGACGCCCGCGTCGGTGCCCGCGTCGCTGGGCGGAGGCGTGACGTCGTCGTCCCCGCACGCCGACAGCAGCCCCGCGAGCGACGCGGCGAGCAGGAGGGCGACGCCCTTCTTGGACAGGCAGCTCATCGGTCGAACGCGCATGACGAAGTCTCCAGGCAGAGATGGGTGGCGGGCTGCGTGTGATAGAGCAGCTCGCTGCCCCCGGAGCGAAAGTACCATCCGAGGAGGTTGGCGAGATACTCCCCCTCGTCCCACGTCTTGCTGGGCGCGACGGGGTCGAAGCCGTGCTCTCCGCCCGGCTCGACCATGAACGTGATGACGCCGGACATCCCCGTGCTCGTGCCCGGCGCCGTCCAGACGTCATCCGTCGGGGAGGTGACGGCGCGGCTCTCGCGCACCCAGCGGAGCGGCGGCGAGAGGCGCGGCGGCGAGGTGCCGGGCTCGCCCACGGGCGGCGGGTTGCCGTTGCGGTCGATGTAGCGCTGCAGGCCTTCGCTGAGATCGTCGGGGTCGAAGAGCCAGTCTGCGAAGCCTGGGATCGGGTGCCGCTCGAGGCGCGCGATCCCCTCGCTCACGTAGTTGCTGATGAAGACGTCGTTGGGCGTCGGCACGCCGTAGCGCGCCTCGAAGCTGCGCGGCGCGCGGTAGTCGGCGTACTCGTCGGGCGCGTCGGACGGCATGAACGGGAGCACGCCCGCGGCGCGCGCGTAGACGAGGCCGCTGTTCACGGGGACGGTGTTGTCGCCGAGGCTCTCCATCACGAGCACGCTGCGCGGACCGCGCCCGGGGCGCTGCGGATCCGGGTGCAGGAAGATGCGCGGCGCCCAGTTCACAGGGTCGGCGGGCTCGATCGCGATCTGCGCGAGCGACATGAAGCGCCGAAGCTGCGCGCTCTGCCGCGGCAGGCCGTAGCCCTCGGTGACGGCGACGAGCGGGTCGTCGAGCGCGTACTTCGTCGCTTGGTAGTGACCGCAGCGCTCGCAGAGTCCGGGGGACGAGCCGTACTCGCCGGCGGCGCTCGTGAAGCGATCCTGCACGTGCACGAGCGCGTGCGCGGAGGAGCCCTCGCGGAACGTGCACGTCGCGTAGTCCATGTCGAACGCGCCGCCGCGATAGACCTCGATTTGCAAGGGATCGCCGGTGTCCGCGGGCACGCCGATGCGGAACCGCCCGTCGGCGCCCGCGCCGGCGCAGCGCGTCTCGTGGTTGCCGAAGTTGCGCAGCACGACCGCGTCGCCGTCTTGCAGGGAGTCCGCGTCGACGCAGCCGATCTCGACGTTGACGCGGTCGTTCAGATCGACGACGACCTCGCGCAGGCTGCGCTGCCCGCTCGCGCACGCGGTCTCGGCGCGATCGGGCGAGTCGCCGATCGGCACCGCGGTCAAGAGCGGGCCCATCAAGCGCAGCACGACAGCCTCCTTCACCTCGGACTCGGTCGTGCGCAGCCCGACGTCGAGCAAGCCGCCCGCGCCCGCGCTCGGCGCGGCGACCGTCACGTACGGCTCGACGCCCGCGACGGCGCCGGAGACGACGGCGCCGAGGGACTGCCCCCAGCTGAAGTAGTCGACGTCCGGACCGCCGATGTCGGGCGTGCCGTCCGCGTCGAAGTCGCCCGCGAGGTCGATCGTGCCGTCGCGGTCGAAGTCCCCGTCGAACTCGATCGGATCGAAGCGCGGGCGGTTGTGCGCGAGGTGCCCCGGGACCGCGCGGCGCGTGCCGTCGAGGGCGCGGAGCACGCGGATCGCCTGCACCTGATCGACGACGCTCTGCCGGATCACGTCGCGCGTGTGAAAGACGTAGGAGGTCCAGAAGTCGCCGCCCGAGTCGGGCTGCCCGTCGAAGTTCTGATCGCGCGCGCGGTCGAGGAGCGCCGCGCTGCCGAGCCCCTCGATGCAGAACGCGCCGAAGAGCGCGCGCATCAGGCGGTCCTGCCCCGGGTCGAGCACGAGGCCATGCCCCTGCGCGACGATGCCCGCCGACGCGACGCCGTGGCTCGCGAGCAGCCCGCCGAAGCCGAGCGACTCGAGGTGACTCGAGGTGTAGCCGTGCCCATAGAGCGCGACCGGGAACGGCTGGCGGTGGGCCGCCGTCTCCTTCGGGATCGTGATGATCAGCGGCACGATGTCCGAGCCGATGCGCCCCTCGCCCGTCGTCGTGTTCACGTCGAAGAGCTGGCTCGTGTTCTGGACGCCCGGGTCTCCGAGGAAATACGGAACTCTGAAGAAGACCACGACGATGTGGTCGATCGCGTCGAACGTGGAGAGGAGCTTCGTCGTCGACTCGGGGCTGAGCCCGAAGGCCATCGGCGCGAGCTGCTCGGCGACGTTCTTCAGCGCCTCGACGGGCGCGATGTACGGACGATTGAGCTGGATCGGGGCCATCTCCGTGCAGGAGTCGCCGTCCGGGTTGATGGCGCGCGACACGATCAGATCGGGCGGGAATTGCGCCGCGAGGCGCGCGAGCGGGCCCGTGCCGTAGAGCCCGTCGCGGATCGTCGTGAGGTCGTGCGTCACCGACTGCGTCGTGAACGTCCACGCGAAGGAGACGCCGCCCCAGCCGCGCGTCGCGAGGTCGCCGTAGAGGTTCGGCTTGGCGGCGAAGAGCGCGGGGAGCTTCTCGAGCGAGGCGCGCTGCGAGACGTGGTGCACGTACGGGAACGGCGAGCGCACCGGCTGATGATCGGTGCCGACGAGGCGATCGGTGAGCACGACGGCGTACTCGGTCTCCTCGTCGAGCGGCACGACCGGCCGGAGGATCAGCGTGTTCGTCTCGCGCTCGTAGAAGAGCATGAGGTTGTCGTAGGTGTCGGTCGGGTTCGACGGATCGAGGCGCCCGCTCAGCGTGTTCGGGTGATCGAGCACGCCGTCGAAGTCGGTGTCCTCGCCGCGGTCGAGGATGCCGTTGGCGTTCGTGTCCTCTTCGACCGTCTCGAAGAAGAGGTTGGACTCGCTCCCGCGCGGGTCGTTCTCGGCGTAGTTGTCGGGCCGCTGCAGGTTGAAGTTGAAGTTGCCCGCGCCGACGTCGAGCGGCACCGGCACGCCGGTGCGCAGGTTGACGACGTAGACCGCGTGCTGCCCGAAGTTGGCGAAGGTGCCCGGGCCTTGCGCGCGCAGGAGCTCGTCGGTGTCGAGGGGCGCGTCGAAGGCGACGGTGATCGGCGCGAAGGTGCCCCAGCCGTCGAGCTTGTCGAACTCGGCGCGCGTGCGCTGCTCGAGGTGCGTCGGCGCGACGAGGCTCGCGTTGAGGCGGCGCCCCGTGCGCGAGGTTGGGTCAGGCGAGGTCGCGACGTCGTTCGGGAGCGGGACGTTGGCGACGGGGCGCGCGTCGAGCTGCCACTCGACCCGCGGACCGGTGCCGTCGGGGGTCGCGCGGAGGCCAGTCGGCAGGCCGCCGCCGTCGCTGCACGCGGCGAGCACGAGGACGAGGAGCGCGAAGCGGGACGCGTTCATGTTCACCACCGGAGCCCGACCCGGGCGCGCACGAGGCCGATGTTCTGCATCACGGAGCCGCCCGCGTCGGCGAACGCCTGACCGGGGAAGAAGACGCCGCCCTCGACGCCGCCGGTGAGCGTCATGTCGTCGCGGAGCTCCGTCGAGAGGAGCACGGCGCCGTCGAGCTCGAGGCCGAGGTCGCGGAAGGCCGGATCACCGCCGCGCCAGTTGCGGCTCACGGAGTAGAGGCGCTGCGCGACGACGTCCACGTTGGGCGAGGTCGTGCGCGCGACGACGGCGCCGAGGCGGGCCTCGATCCACGCCTTCGGGCGCCAGACGATGTACGGGAAGAGGTACATCGCGCCGGCGACGCCGCCGTTGGTCGGCACGAGATCCGAGCCGCGCGCCGGGCGCCCGACGATCACGGAGGAGTTCGCGGACGCGACGGCGCGGGCCGTCATCCAGTTCAGCACCTCGGGGAAGAGGACGAGCCCGACGCGGTGATCGGCGTCCATCGTGGCGCGGCGCTGCACGCCGTCCTCGGTGTTGGAGTCGCCGCTCGAGTAGCCGGCCTCGACGACGACGTCGAGGTGCGCGTTGGTGCGCCCGAGCTGCGCCGCCCACTGGAGCTGCGCGACGCGCTCGCGGCTGCGGTAGATGGTGCGCGCGAGGCTCGTCGTGCCGAACGTGTACGCGCCCTCGAACGCCGCGAAGAGGCGCCCGCCGCTGACCTCGGGCACGTCCCAGCGCGCGAAGAGATCGACGACGCCGACCTTGAGCACGTCGTCATCGCGGTCGGTGCCGTTGCGATAC
Source organism: uncultured Sandaracinus sp. (assembly GCA_903896985.1). Lineage (GTDB taxonomy): Bacteria > Myxococcota_A > Polyangia > Polyangiales > JADJQN01 > CAIUAC01. The sequence continues at coordinate 879 of CAIUAC010001265.1, read as the reverse complement.
GCGACGAACGCGCCGACCGTGCGCTCGCGGCTGACGGGCGAGGTGCCCGCCTCGTCGGCGGAGGGCGGCGACGCCTGCCAGAAGGCCGAGAGCACGCCCTGGTACATCGTGTCGCCCTGCCGCAGATCGAAGGTGCCGTCGTCGTAGACGACGTCGGCCGCGGCGGCGAGCGTCAGCGGATGTCGCGGGCCGAGGGGCTTGAGCCCGTAGGCGATGCGCTCGACGGCGTCACCCTGGTGGTAGTCGCCGAAGACGGGGCGATGATCGCCGTCGTTCGCGACGATGCCGAGGCCCCAGGAGAAGCCCTGCTGACCGACGCGCAGCGCGCCCGCGCGCGAGAGCCACTCGAGATAGAGCGTGCGCAGCTCGATGCCGGGGTAGAGGCGCTCACAGCCCGCCTCGCCGCCGCAGGAGGCGTCGGGGCCGAAGCCGATGCGGCGATCGCGGCGCCAGGAGCTCGGCGCGATGCCGACCGCGGTGTCCCCGAAGAGCACGCCGCTCAGCAGGTCGAACTGCCCGACGAGCTTCAGATAGGGGCGCAGGCCGAGCTCGCCGCGGAGGCGAATCCACATCGAAGCCCAGAGGTTCTGCCCGAGCGAGTCGGTGCCTGGCTCGCGCGGCAGGGCGGTCAGCGGGAGGTTCGAGAGCGCGTCGAAGCGCAGCTCCCACTCGCCGTGGACGTGGCCGTAGAAGGTCAGCTGCGGGCCGCTGGCTGGCGCGACCGCCGCGGCCTGCGTGGCCTGCGTCTCGACGCCGGTGACGGGCTCGTCGGGCTCGTCTGCGGCCGCCTCGGCGGCGGTCTCCTCGGCCGTCGCGGTCTCGACCACGACGCTCTCGTCGTCCGGCGCGAGGACGGGCGGCGCGAGGACGGGCGGCGCG
>CAIUAC010001264.1 GCA_903896985.1 uncultured Sandaracinus sp. | reverse complement strand
CGACCGTCTGCGTGAAGTGCGTGGCGGCAGACGCCGTGGCGTGCGTGCAGGCGCAGCGCGACATCATTCTCGACGCGAGCGCCGAGGGATCGTGGATGGCGCGCGCCCTCGACGCCGAGCGGGAGCGCGACCGGCTGCGCGCCCGAGCCGAGCGCGCGGAGGCGATGGTCGCCAAGCTCGAAGCCGTCGCGGAGGCGGCGCGGACGGCGTGCGCCCGCATCGCGCACGGAGTCGAGCGGCAGAGTGCCGCGCTCGTGTGCGGCGACTTGCGCGCGTCGGACGATGCAATCGAGGAGATTGATAGCGCACGCATGGTGTTGTGCGACGCCATCGCGGCGCTCGACGGAGGTGAGTGATGGGGGCGTGCAAGCCGTGCGGCGGGTCAGGTGAACGCTGGTACGACGCCGACCGGCACGTCTGCGGAGAGTGTCGCGGCGACGGAGTAGCAATCGAGCGTGTTCCCGTGCCTTCCGCCCTCGCCCGCGCCGTCGAGGCGTGGCGGGAGGTGCCGGAGGACACGAGGCGGTACACGCTCGTGGCCTTGCTGGAGTCGCAGCGGTACGCGCTGACGCATGGGTGGCTCCACGAGAGCGTCGGGCTGTCTGCCGCCGCCGACCTCCTGCGCGCGGCGGGAGGCACGCCGTGACCGCGCCGAGGCCGGTCGAGCCGGTCGTGGGGATGACCTTCGAGGTGGGAGGCGCGACCTTCGCCATCTTCCACGTCACGCCTCACGCGGCCCACTACCACGACCCCGACGGGATGCCGTGGAGCATCGCCCGCGACTCGTGGCTGCGCGAGCAAGAGGCCGGGCTGCTGCACGTCGTGCTCTGGACGGTCGGGCCGAGTGGCGACAAGAGCCGCAGGCTCGGGGTGTGGGCGTCGCGTGTCGATGCCGTCTGGCGCGGCACCCGCTACAAGGAGAACACCGGCCTCTGGCCGACCCGCGACGCCGCGCTCGCCGCTGGCAGAGCCTTCGGGTGGAGCGAGCCGGTCGCGCGAAGGGTGGTGCGGAGGTGAGGACCATCAAGACCTCGCGCGGCTTGGACTACACCCGCTTGTCCGCCATGCTCGCCACGCGCACGACGCCGTTCTCGGCAGAGGACATCTGCACGAAGGCGCACCTGTCGCGCGAACGCGCCGCCTCCGCGCTCGCCACGCTCGAACTGCGCGGAGTGCTCACGAAGATGCCGAAGTCGCACCCGCATGATTTGCCCACCTACACCGTCACCCGCGCCGAGGACTTGTGAAAAAGCCTGCTGACACCGTTTCGCCCGACGACTTCGCCGCCGCGCTCGCGTGGGTGCGCCATCGCCTCGACTGCGATATCGGCGCAACCGACCTGCAAGCACGCGGTGAACGCGGCAAGTCGCCCGCGCTCATCATCGTCGCCCGCACGCTCGCGGCGCGCGAGCTGCGCGAGGCGGGCTACTCGCTACAGGCCATCGCGGACGCCATCGGTGGCAGCTTCCGCAGGCAGAACGTCGGGCTCGCGCTCGACGCGCTGCCTCCGAGGTGCCCGAAGTGAGCACGCCGAGGTGCGAGCATTGTGGTAGCGGGTTCGAGCCGTCGAAGCCTTGGGCTCGATTCTGCTCGTCCGGGTGCCGCGTGCGCGCGTTCCGCGCAGCAAAGCGCGCCGTGAAGGCGGCACTCAAAGGCCCCCCCGTCTACTTCATCCTTGACCGCCACGGTAGGATGGCGACCACGGAGTGGTTCTCGTACCCGAAAGCTGCTGTTGGCAAGATGGTCAACATGATCTACCGAGACGGGCCGACCTTCCGCTCCCCACCGATCGACCGTGGGCTCCGTGTCGTGAAGTACTCGCTGGTTCCTGCGTGGCAGACCGACGTTCTCCCTTACCCGTCGTATTCGCCGCCCGACATGAGCGGCTGGAAGCCGAGCCCGAAGTGAGGGCCGTAGACCGCGCTCGCAAGAAGGCGCAGGCAGAGGCCGAGCAGCACGCGAGACGGTGTGCTCAGGGAGAGTTTTGGGCCTCCTTCGTGTTCGATCAGCAAGCGTGGGACGATGACGTGCGCGTCTACATGAGCAGCCAGGCGTGCGCTGGGATGTTTGGCGCAAGGGCCGCGTCGGAAGCGGCAGAGTATGCGTGCAGCATGGCGCGCGCACGCTATCGCGCGCCACGACCTGCGGAGATCACATGATCGTCCTCGGCCTCGACCCCGGCGTGACAACGGGCTGGGCGCGCGTACGGCTAGAGCACGGAAAGCGGCCCGTCGTGCTCGACTGCGGCACGTTCCGGTCGGAGTCGGCGCGGCACGCGGGCAAGCAGTTCGAGGTCGCGCTGGCTGCGCTCCCCACGTCCACGCTCTACGCCATCGAGACGCTTGCCGGAATCGCGTTCCCCGCGAAAGGCGGTGGCATCGTCGGCGCGCTCATCGCCGCCGCGAAGGTCGAGGAGCGTCTGCGCGTGCTGGCCGAGCAGTCGGCCCACGGT
>CAIUAC010001263.1 GCA_903896985.1 uncultured Sandaracinus sp. | reverse complement strand
GAGATGCCCGGCTGCTCGCTCTGCATGGGCAATCAAGCCCAGATTCGGCCGGGCTCGACGGCGGTCTCGACCTCGACGCGCAACTTCCCCAACCGACTCGGGCTCAACACTCAGGTGTTCCTCGCGTCGGCGGAGGTCGCCGCGGTCACCTCGATGCTCGGGCGCATCCCGACGCTCGAGGAATACCTCTCGTATGCCCGTGACCTCGAGGCCAAGTCGGAGCAGGTGTATCGCTACCTCAACTTCGACAAGCTCCCCGCGTTCACCGAGGCTGCGGCGAAGGTTCACCTGAACGTCCTCTGACGCGGCGCTGCACGCGCTCTCGGGGTGACCCGGGGGCGTCGTGCCGCGGCAGGGCATTCGTGCGGCGATTTCGTCGGGATCTGTGCGAGCATCGCTCCGCACACCCCAACGAAGGAGCCAGGATGACGCGTGTAGGATTCGGACGGAGCGCGACCGCGGCGCTGGTACTCACGCTCTCGATCGGCTGTGGGAGCGGCACACGCGGCACAGGCGTCGACGCCGGGGACGCCGATGGCTTCGTCCCGCCGCCGCCCCAGGACGGCGAGGTGCCGCTCGACGCGCCCCCGCCCCCGCCGCCTCCTCCCGTCGCGCTGCTCGAGGTCTACGCGCTCGACCTCTGGGCGCAGCCGCTGCCCGCCGGGATTGGCACGCTCACCGTCACGAGCGCGGGGAGCCCCATCTCGTACACGGGCTTCCCCGTCGCCACCGTCGAGCTCCACGACGCGGCGACGTACGAGGTGCTCCTCGAGGCGCCGGCGCACGAGTCGCTGCACGTCGCGGTGCACTTCGACGGCAGCGCGGCGCTCTCGGGCGCGACGGTCAGCACCTTCGCGGACGCCGTCGGCCAAGGGCTCAGCGTCAGCCACGAGGTGCGCACGGTCGGTGGGCGGAGCCTCCCCGTGCACACGGTGTATCTCGGGCTGCGGCATCAGTGGTTCTCGGCGCAGGGGCGCCCGGCGCGGCGCGGCAACGAGCTTCGCCTGCTGCAAGACGGCGAAGAGGCTTGGTCGAACGTCGAGTCCGAGCTCACGACGGCGACTGACTCCGTGATGGTGTCGACCTGGTGGTGGGAGTCCAACTTCGAGCTGTACCGCGACCCCGTGACGCACGTGACGAGCACGCCCGCCGAGCGTCAGCGGCACACGATCCTCGGGATTCTCGACAACAGCCCCGCAGAGAAGCGGGTGCTCGTCGGGCAGTTCCTGTCGATGGACGGCACGCTCAGCGGGCTCTCCGTCGATGCGCCGCTGACCGCGCGCGGCGTCGCGGCGGGCGACGGCTTTCAGTACATGGGGCAGGCGAACTCGACGAGCGGGATGTTCTATTGGCAGGTGCAGCCGTTCACGTTCGGCGACCGCGTGACGAGCGCGCACCCCGAGTCGGCGCTGCGCGCGTTCGAGTCGGAGCCGATCATCGAGTCGGAGGTGCCGCCGCACATGGTCGACCTGACCGCGTGGCCCGTCGGCGTCGACGTGGACATGGCCTCGTATCACCAGAAGTTCATGGTGATCGACTCGGACCTCGCCTTCATCGGGGGGATGAACCTCCGGCGCGTCGACTGGGACACCTCCGAGCACCGCTACTACCAGCCGCGCCGGATGCTCTTCGACTCGACGACGGCGAATCGCCTCGACGTGCAGGCGGGGCACCGCGACCCAGACAACGGCCCGCGCAAGGACTACCTGGTGCGGATTCATGGCCCCATCGCCGAGGACGCGGCGGACGTCTTTCACGAGCGCTGGCAGTACCTGCTCGATACCGGCGCGCGCTACTCCGAGAACTCGTCGGACTACGCGTTCGCGCACGATATCCCGCCCGTGGCGGGCGGCGTGCAGGCGCAGGTGACCGCGACGCTGCCTCAGCCCTTCGCCGAGAACGCGATCGCCGAGACGTGGTTCAACGCCGTGGGCAACGCGCAGGACTACATCTTCATCGAGGATCAGTACTTCCGCATACCGATGCTCGTCGACCTGATCATCGAGCGGATGTATGCGATTCCGACGCTGAAGCTCATCGTGATCACGAAGCCGATCAACGAGTGGACCGACCCGGGCTGCGCGTGGAGCTACACGACGAACGAGGAGCTCGCGACGCGCTTCCCGACCCGCTATCAGCTCTTGCAGCTGAAGGCGTTCGACACGGAGGTCGCGTGCACGTTCTGCGTCGACGAGACCGAGTCGCGCTACGCGGACATGGACACGCACTCCAAGATGCTGATCGTCGACGACGTGTTCATGAGCGTCGGCTCGGCCAACAAGAACAACCGCGGCATCGTCTACGAGGGTGAGCTCAACGTCGCCGTCTACGACGCCGCCTGGGTGCGCGCGGCGCGTCGACGCATCTTCGCCAACATCCTGCCGCCGGGCACGCCCGCGACGGACGACGTCAGCGCGTGGTTCGTGCAGCTCGCGGACGCCGCGTCGTGGAACCAGTACGTGCTCGACAACTGGACCGACGCCGCCAACGACATCAGCCTCGACGGCGCGCCGCTGCCGGAGATCTACACGCCGAGCGGCCTCGTCTATCCGCTCGTGTTCCGGGCCCTCACGGACTGCTTCATCGAGACGATCGGCCCCGACATGGTCTGAGTCGCGGTAGAGTCCGCGCCCATGGAAGCGCTCATCGGCTCGGTCTTCATGCTCGCGCTGGGTGCCATTGGCGTCCTGGTGCTCTACGGCCTGCTCGGCTTCTTCATCGTGCAGCCGCGCACGCAGGTCGTCGTCCTGCGCTTCGGCAAGTACGCGAAGACGATCCAGCAGGACGGCATCGCGTACTCGTTCCCGTTCGGTCGCACGCTCTACCGCCTCTCCGCGCAGGTCGTGTCGATCGAACTCCCGCGCATGACCGTGCTCGAGGCGCACGGCAATCCCATCGAGGTCAGCGCGGTGTGCGCGTACCGCGTCGCGGAGGCGAGCCGCGCGGTGCTCGACATCGCTGACGTCGGGACCTACGTGCAGCTGCTCGCGACGGCGGTGGTCAAGAACGTCTGCGCGCAGTTCCCGTATGCCTCCACGGAGGCGAACGAGCCCTGCCTCCGCAAGGAGAGCGACGTGATCTCGAAGGCGCTCGTGCAGGAGCTTCAGGACCTCGTCACGCCCGCGGGCGTCGAGGTGCTGCAGGTGCGCCTCAACGACCTGCAGTACTCGCCCGAGATCGCGCAGTCGATGCTGCTCCGGCAGCAGGCGCTCGCGATGGTGGACGCGCGCCGCACGATCGTGGACGGCGCGGTGTGGACGGTGACGAACGCCGACAAGCGGATGATCGCCGCGGGGCTCGGCACCTCGCTCGGGCTGCGCGAGTCGTTCGCGGCGAGCCTGATGCTCGTGCTCTGCAGCGGCGAGCGCGTGCAGACGTTCATGCCGATTCAGGTGCAGGTCGAGCCCGGCGCGCGCGCAGGAGGTGAGTGATGGACGCCCTCGCTTGTGTGGTGCTCGCGAGCGCGGTGCCTGGGCTCTTCATGCTCGTGTGGATCGTGAAGTTCTTCTTCATCGTCGAGCCGCGCCAGCAGCACATCCTGCTGCATTGGGGGCGCTACACGCGCACCGTGTCGGAGCCCGGGATTCGCTTCGCGTTCCCGATCGGGCTGCGCCGCATCCCCGTCTCGACGCGCGATGTCGCGTTCACGCTGCCGGTGACGACGGTGGTCGAGCGGAGCGGCAATCCGATTCAGGTCTCGTGCGTCGTCGTCTATCGCATCGTGGACGCCGCGCGCGCCGTGCTCGACGTGCAGCAGTATCACCAGTTCATCGCCTCGCAGGCGTCGACCGTGCTCAAGACCGTGTGCGCGCGCTATCCCTACGAGGCGCGCACGCCGAACGAGCCGAGCCTCAAGCACGAGAGCGACGAGATCCTGCAGGCGCTGACCTACGAGCTTGGGCGCCTCGTGCACAACGCCGGGCTCGAGGTCGCGCTCGTGCGCCTCAACGACCTGACCTACGCGCCGGAGATCGCGCAGTCGATGCTCCTGCGGCAGCAGGCGCAGGCGATGGTCGACGCGCGGCGGACGCTCGTCGAGGGCGCCGTCGAGACCGTGCGCGAGGCGCTGCAGCGCCTCGACCAAGCGGGGATGACGCTCTCGCCCGACGTGCGCGCGCGCCTCGCGACGAACCTGACGCTGCTGCTGTGCGCCGGCGAGCGCGGTGAGCAACACAGTACCGTCGTGACGCGACAGCGCTAAGCTGGCGGCGAGGAATATTCTCGCCATGACGGACTCTCTGGTGAATATGGCAGCGCAGGCCGAGGCCGCGCTGCGCGAGAGCGAGGCGAATTTTCGCACGTTCTTCGAGTCGATCACCGATCTGATCTTCGTCGCGACCCCGGAAGGGCGGATCTTCTTCACGAACGCGGCCGTGACGCAGGCGCTCGGCTACTCCCAAGCAGAGCTGAGCGCGATGCACGTGCTCGACGTGCACCCGGCGGACCGGCGCGCGGAGGCCGAGGAGATCTTCGGCGCGATGTTTCGCGGAGAGCGGGACGTCTGCCCGCTGCCGCTCGCGACGAAAGCGGGTGGGCTCTATCCCGTCGAGACGCGCGTGTGGTTCGGGACTTGGGACGGCGAGCGCTGCCTCTTCGGCATCTCCAAATGCCTCAGCGCCGCGCAGGAGGCGGAGCAGCGTTTCGAGCGGCTCTTCCGGCACAATCCGGCGCTGATGGCGCTCTCGGACCTGCCGGAGCGGCGCTTCGTGGACGTCAACGACTCGTGGCTGAAGGCGCTCGGCTACACGCGCGCCGAGGTCGTCGGCAAGACGGTGCCGGAGCTGGACATGTTCCCGAACGCCGACGAGCAGAGCCGCGTCGGCGATCAGCTCGCGGCGACGGGGCGCATCACGGACTGCGAGCTGACGGTGCGGCGCAAGGACGGCGCGCTCCTGCACGGGCTCTTCTCCGGCGAGCTGATCACGAGCCAAGGGCGGCAGCACTTCCTGACCGTGATGATCGACATCTCGGCGCGTAAGCGCGCGGAGGCGGCGCTCCGCGAGGCGAACCGGCAGCTCGAGGAGGCGTCGACGCACGCGCAGGAGCTCGCCGCGCGCGCCGACTCCGCGAGCGCGGCGAAGAGCGAATTCCTCGCGAACATGAGCCACGAGATCCGCACGCCGATGAATGGCGTGATCGGGATGACGGAGCTCCTGCTCGAGACGAACCTCGACGCCGAGCAGCGGCGCTACGCCGAGACGGTGCGCGCGAGCGGAGAGTCGCTCCTCGCGCTCACGAATGATCTGCTCGACGTCTCGAAGATCGAGGCGGGCAAGCTGGAGCTCGAGAGCCTCGACTTCGACCTGCGGGCGCTGCTCGACGACTTCGCGCGGGCGACGGCGCTGAGCGCGGAGGCGAAGGACCTCGAGTTCCTCTGCGCGGTCGCGGCAGAGGTCCCGGTGCAGCTCCGCGGGGACGCCTCGCGCCTGCGGCAGATCCTCGTCAACCTCGCCGGCAACGCCGTGAAGTTCCCGAGCGACGGAGAGGTCGTCGTCGAGGCG
>CAIUAC010001262.1 GCA_903896985.1 uncultured Sandaracinus sp. | reverse complement strand
GGATCTGTCGGCCGTGCTGTTTGGCGATGTCATCGAGGCGAATCACGGGGCGGCTGTGTACGGGAAAGCGCGCAGCGCGCAAGGCGCGGGCGGCGCGCTCTCCACGATTTCCATGTGACCGCCGCGCGGGAGCGCGGTACGCATAGGGCTCCAGACGCTGGGGCGGCGCCGCCTCCTCGCCGTCGGCGCTCGCTCGCTCGACTTCACTTGGAGGTGCTCGCCATGCGCTCTATTGCCGTTTGCCTCGCCCTGCTTCTCGCGCTCGTCGTCTCCGGCGCTGCGACCCGAGCCCGCGCAGAGAGCGGTGCGCTCCCTTGCAGGCCGGGCGCGCTCATGGTCGCTCCTGCGGCGGGCGACGTCCCCGCCAACTGGCCCTTCTTCGAGTACTCGGGGCTCCCCAGCCCGTCCGGCGGCTTCAACTGGACCGCCGTGCGTCTCGAGCGCGTCCGGGATGGCGTCGTCGTGCCGACGGTCTCGTCGGCGTACTGGCCGAGCGGCGTCGCGCCCCTCGAGGACCTCGTCCCCGGCGAGGACTACGACCTCTATCAGCCGCTCTGCTACAGCGACTCGCCACGCGCGGTGCGTTACCACGCCGTCGCGCCCATCGCGGCGCCGAGCACGCTCGGCACGATCATCGTCTCGCCGCTCTACGGGGCGTATTCCGGCCACGGCTCGACTGGCCTCTATCACTTCGTGGACGTCGTGCTTGCGCCGGAGGCGGGCTTCGGCACCGAGCCCTGGGCGAGCTCCTTCCGGTGGTCCACGGAGATCGATGGGACGGCAGGCACCTTCGGCATACGGACGCTCGGCGACCTCACCGCGCGCATCCCCGTGACGTGCAGCGTCGGCAGCGCCGGGGTCCCCGGGTTCGGGGACCACTCGTTTCGCGGGGTCGCGTTCGTCGTGCAGGGCGCGACGCGCTTCTCGACGCCCGCCGTCGCGACGAGCTTCTCGGCGGAGGGCTGCGCGGCCGCGCCGCGCGTGGACGCGACGACCTTGCGCCCGCTGACGGCGGACGAGATCGCGTTCTGGGAGACCCCCGAGATGGACGCCGGCGTGCCGCCCGACTGCGGCTCGTCGATGGACGGCGGTCGCCTGTGTACGGCGACCGAGCGCGACACGAACTCGAACTGCGCCGTCGCCGTCGGGCGCCGCGGAGGCTCGCTGCCGTGGGCGCTGCTCGGCGTCGTCGTGCTCGGGCTCGCGGCCGCGCGACGCCGGCGGTAGACGCGGCGCTCAGCGGGCGCGGCGGCGACCGCGTATTCGGACGAGGAGCGCCGCGAAGAGCCCGCACGCGGCGCTCAGCACACTCGACGCACCACCTGCGCCCGGCGCGCTCACGCCGCACGCGGGCGCGAAGAAATTGCCCTGGATCGGGTCCACGCAGCCGAGCGGACCTTCGGCGGTGTGGCCGACCGCGTCGACCGCCACGACGACGACGCAGATGGGCGACACCGCCTCGCTCGGCGCGAGGGTGAAGGCGAGCGGGATGCTGACGCCCGCGAAGTTGCGCACGCGCGAGCGCAGCACGGGGCGCTCGATGCCGGGGCCGCGCGTCTGAAAGAGCAGGTACTCGAGGTCGCCGCCCGCGCCGTCGCTGTCGGTCGCGGGCGCGACGCTGACGTCGATGCGATAGCCGCCGCCGTCCACGCAGGGGCGCGCGTCGACCGCGGCGGGTGTGATGGTCGGCGTCCCGTCGAAGACGGGCGGGAGCGTGTCGTTGCTCGTGCCCGTCCGGAAGCGGAAGCGCGCTTGCAGGATGTCGATGCCGAACGCCGTGCCGGTGTACTGCGCGGAGGCTTGCCACGGCGCGGCGGGGCGAAAGATGAGCGTATCGCCGAGGCGCTCGAGCGTGCCGGGCACGGGAGCGTCCGCGGCGTCGCGCACCTCGAGGAGGCGCGTCAGCGGATCGCGCCAGACGTCGAAGAATCCCGGCGTGTACCGCACGCGCACGGGCGCATCGAGGGACACTCCGCTCGCGCCCGCCGCGGGGAAGAACTCGAGCGGACCAAGCTCGACAGGGCCGCCGCAGTCGACCAGCCCGGCGTCGTCCGCGCGCGCAGACGCCCCACAAAACGCGCCGTTCGCGACGAGGCAGGCGACGAGGCAGGCGACGACGCAGGCCCCCGTCCAGAGCGCGCCACGCGCGTCCCGTCGGGCTCGCTCGACTCGTGGCTCGACCCCTGCGCGCACTCCCCGACACTAGCAGGGCGCGCGCTCTGCGCTCGCCTCGGCTCCCGCCGCCATGGTACGGCTCGGGCGTGACGGCTCCGGACGCCCGCCTCCCAGCGACCGCGCACTTCGACGCCGGGCTGCTCCTCGCGGCGCAGCTCGCGGGGGATCGTGGCGCGGTCGCGGCGCTGCCCGCGCTCTCGACGCCGCTCGCGGCGCGCGTCCGTGTGCAGGCTGAGGCGCTCGCCGCGCTGACGCCGCAGGCCCGCGCAGAGGCGCTGCGAGCGGCAGCGGCGCTCTTTCGCGCGGTGTC
>CAIUAC010001261.1 GCA_903896985.1 uncultured Sandaracinus sp. | reverse complement strand
TGCTCAGTCCAGCTCTTCGCCGGGCGCCGCCAGTGCCCCCGCACCATGAAGCGCGCGAATAGGGTGCCGCCGTCGGGTGCTCGCTGAAGCTCCTGGAGCTGGCGCACCTGGCGGATATCGATCTTGCCGGGGAGGAAGAACACCGAGTCCGAGTGCGGCGTCGGCTGCGGTGAGCGCGGGGAGCGCTTGCGCGGCCCGATGGTCCTCACCTGCGACGTCCAAGTCGGTGTTCTCAAACATGAACGACGGCCCCGCATCCACCCAGAACGCCTTGCGGCGGCGCAGGTCGAAGTTGACCGGCAGCGTGATGTGGGGAGTCGCGTATATGCTCTCTTGACCGGAGTCGTTCTCCGACGGGCGGTCCCGACGCAGGAAGCGCTGGAGCTCGAGATCGTGTCGAAGCTCATTCTCTCCCAGCGTCGTCGAAGTCTCAGAGAACGAGGGCAACGCACGAGCCCGCTCCGCACAGGCACGGCTCGCATCACCGCTCCCAGGGACGCGCTCGGCTACCCGCTCGTGGGCCAACGGCGCTGGACACGAGGCGTCCGCTTCGGTCGCGAGCCCGAGGTCCGCCCACATCCACGACGGGTCATAGGCGGGCTGCCAGTCCTTGAGAGCACGCTCGTATATGCCCTCGAGGCCGTGGATGAGATCCTCGACGCGCGAGCGCAGGCTCAGGTTCTTGGCGGCCCTTCAGCGGCGCGACACCGTGCTGATCACAGATCCGCGAGCAGGGCATTCAGCACGAGCTCCTCCTGCACTGCTATTCCGCGCTCGCTCATCGCGGCGGCGAGGTTCTGGTCCCAGCTCGCGTCGACGGGAGCGCCGTCCAGCACCGCGCCTCGCGGCGCCAGACGGTAGTCGTCGGTGCCGAAATGCCAAGGGAGGGCGCCGTGCCGCGCCATGATCAGGTTGGCGATGCGGAGTCCGGCCCAGTCGAAGTCTCCATGGTAGTGGAGGCGCGCGCCGGCGGCGCTGAGCTGGTTGAGGAGCGTGCGCACGGCCGTGGAGGGCTGGCCCTCCGTACACACGAGAGCGGCGCAGCTCGCTTTACGGCGCGTCGCCGCGGCAGAGACGACAGAGGGATTCTCGCACACGAAGACGTTGAATGCGCCGTTCGGCGCGCCTCTCGAAGAGACGTATTGCGGACGCGCCTCGAATCGCGCGGACTCGCGCTGAAGCTGGCGAAGGCTGAGGCGGTATGGCTCACCGGCGTCGGTGTGCAGACGCAGCGCGTGATCCGTCAGAGTGTCACCCACAGCCCATAGGCCAAGTGTGAGCGCGCCAGAGCTCAGGTCGTCGCATAACACTCCCGCGCTCGCCCAGACCTCGCGGCGCTCGGCGGCGTCATCCCACCGCGCGGCGCCGCCCACGAGCGCTGCAGCGCGCAGGACGAGCGTCGAGAGCGTCCCGCCCGCATCGAGCGCGTGCGCGTCGCCCGTCGCGTCCGCCGCGAACTCGGCCAACATGATTCCGTCGAGCGGGAGGCGAAGGGCAAGGTCGACGGCGTGAAGCAGCGTCTCGCTGCCGACCTGCGGATCGTTCTTCGTCAGTCGAGAGAGGAGGCCTGTGTCGCGCAGGTCGCACAGCCAGCGCTCGAGGGCAGGCCGGCCTTCGACGCGGAGCGCGGCGGTCGAGAACCCCTCCGCCCAGCGCTCGCGCACGCGACCGCGCGCCGCCCGGCGGTCGTCGATGGGACCGTGCAGAGTCTCCACGGCGTCGCGCAGATCGAGGCACAGGTCGGCACGCTGGAGAAGTTGCTCAAGCTCGACCAGGTCGACCGTGAGGCTTGCCCCACGACACGGGCGCCCGAAGAGCCGCTGAAGCGCAGCGCGTTGCTCGGGCGTGGGCTGGCGAAGGGACACTCGACCGGTCAGCGGCTCTCCGCGCTCGAGCCGCTCTCGGAGGCGCGCGACGAGCCACGCAAGGCCCGGTGTGTCGAGCACCTGGCGCAGTCGAGGCTCGCGCTCGCCGCGAAGGGCCGTCATGTGGCGCCTCGCGCAGGGGCCGCAGGCGGGAGCGGCGCGTCGTCGCGGATGCGTTGACGTCCGTTCCAGATCCACCGCGTCACGGCGACCGCATCCACGTTGGGCCGAGTGGAGAGCTGCGAGATGGCCACTCCCGGCAAGGTGTCGTAGCAGCACCACTCCCGCTCGCTCGTCATGACGAAGTCGAGGTCGAAGGCCGCCAGCAATCCCATGCATTTCCGGCGCATGTCCGAGTCGATGCCGACGAACGCCTCGTCCAGCAGGATCAGGCGCGGTGCGAGCGGGCTCGCGCCTGCGTACGTAGCGGCCGCCGCGGCGAACTGCGGGATCGTGAGCGCGATGGCCTTCTCGCCGCTCGAGCCGGTGCCGTGTGTGCGGCGCGTGAGGCGAACCCAGCGCCCTTCTTGTTGTCGTTCGACGGCGAAGCGGTGCCAGGCGCGGTAGTCGAGCCCGCGCACGAGCTGCTCCTGCCACGTCGAAGTGTCGTCTGCGGCGCGCACAGCCTTGATCTGACGCTGAAGAAACTCGCCCACCTTCTGGCGCTCTGCCGGAGACCACGTCCCCGCCGACCGCAAGAGCCTCGCGCGGACGTCGCTGAAGCCCGCAGGGCCATCGTCGACCGGCTCCCAGATGAAGCGCAGCGTCATGCCGGTGCTCGTGGGCAGGCGCTCGATCTCCGCGTTGATGCCGTCCACGCGCTCGGCGGCCTCGTGGAGCAGATCGTGCAGATGAGCCGCGACCTCACCGAGCAGGTGATTCTCGATGACCTCGCGCTCGCGCGCGTCGAGCACAGACTGTCGAGTGGCCACCTCGCCCGATAGCGCGTCGCGGAGGCGCGGCATCAAGAGAATCTGCCCCTGGAACGTGATTCGCACGACGAGGAGGTCGTCCTCCTGCGTGACGTCGGGCGGATAGCCGTGCTCGATGAGGCTCTCGCTCAGCAGCTGCACGTGCTTGTGAATCCCGCCCTGCGCCTTGTCCCAAGCGAGCTCGTCGCTCTGCACAGCGGACAAGCGCGACTCGACGCGGCGCGCGACCTCGACAGCGCGCGTGACCGACCAGCCCGCAGCGTCGTCGTCGGACTCATCGCCCGCGACGGTCAGCAGTCCGCTCTGTGAGAGGCGCGCGAGTCGGCTGATCGCCGCTGCCCGAGCGCTCGTATGACCTTCGAGAGACTGTAGAAGATGTACGCGCACGGCCTCTGACTGGATCGTGAGATCGTGCGCTTTACCGGCTTCCTTCTGCGCGCCTGTCGCGTCCGCGCGAATGGCGGCGAGGCGAGCGCGCGCGGCGTCGAGGCGACTGAGCACGTCGCGGATAGCGGCTCCGAGAACGGATTCCAGCGTCTGCAGCTCCGAGGCTGTTGCGCGCGACAACGTCTCCTTCGCGTTCCAGTCCTCTGCGCGGCGCGTCGCCGTCTCCTCGGCCTCGAGTAGATTCCGCCTGGTCCGCTCCGCGGCATCGAGCGCCCGCGCCTGGTCGCGCGCGTGCAGCCAGAGCGGTCCGATGGCGCCCTTGTAGTTCGCGATCGCCGCGTCGAGGTCTTCGAGTCGATCGACCCACCGCTCGACGCCGAGGTCTCGCGCCGCCTCGAGCCGGACGCGCTCGGCGTGTAGAAGCCGCTCCTTGCACTCGAGCATTCGGCGCTCGGCGTCCGTCACCCTTACGCGCAGCGCGGCGACGCGCGTGACCGCCGCAAAGCGCTCGGCGAGGCACCGCCGGAGCTCGGCGTCGCCGGGAGCGCGCCGCACCTCGGCGTCGGCGCGCGCAGTGCGACGGTCAATCTCACGGAGCTCGGCGCTGAGCCGCTCAAGCTCGTTCAGCGCGGCCTGTAGCTCCTCGGCGAGCGCGGCGAGGCGCCGCTTGCGCGCGGCCTCGCGAGCGCCCCCTCCGAGGTGCTCCGCGACTGTCTTCATGTGTGATCCGTGAAGAGGGCCGAGCTGCCAGCGCCCGGACCCGTCTACCCACGCCGTGCCGGCCCCTTGCCGCGCGCCGATATGGCGGAGCAGCGCTTCGATCACGGGGTCGGTGAGCAGCGCCACCGCAGGATCCGTCGGGTCAATCGCGGGCACGAGCAGAGTGCCGAGGTGGAACTCGCCGGCGCGCGCGCTCGTGTCGGGCAGAAGAAGCGTGTCGGAGCTCCCCGCGTCGAGCACGCGCCCGTCCGGCGTGATCCAGGCGTCGAGTAGTCCCGCGGCTTCGAGGGCGGCCTCGACGCCAGCGCGAACAGGGTCGGCGATCTCAGGCCGGAAGTCGCAAAGCCGCCACAGGGGCGCGCCGGGGCGACCGAGTCGTGCCGCTGGGTCGCGCGTAGGCGGCGGCGACGGCGGCTGGTGCACGCCTTGGCTGAGACGCGCCTGTTCGTCGCGAAGCCCGCGCACCACGAGATCGTGCGCGCTTCGGCGTGCTTCGACGGCCGCTCGTTCACCGGCGAGCCGCGCAAACGCTGGGCGCTGAAGCGCGCGTATCGCGACGCCTACGGGGCTGTCTCCGTTCGGGCTCTCACACCAGCTCTCCAGCGCGACCTCGACGTCGTCGGGGGTCCACTCGACGTTCGATGAGTCGACTTCGACGGTCGACGACGCGATGGGCGCGAGCTCTTCGAGGCCGCGAAACCAGTCTCCATACGCGAGTCCGAGCGCCTCGCGCTGTGACTCGGCCTGGGCGTGCGCGGCCCGTTCGGATTCCCGCGCTTCGTCGAGCTGGCCCGCGACGTGCTGGTGATCGAGACTCGCGCGCTCGTGGGTTTGGCGCGCACGGTCCACCTCACGCGAGCGCTCGCGCAAGTGGGTCGCTGCAGCCCGTCGTCGCTCGATGATCGTCTGCGTCGCGGCCTCGCCGTGCTTCCGCTCGTGGGGCTCGCGCAGGTCTCTGCCGAGCGCGCGATCGTGGTCGAGCTCGACGCCGAGCGTGACTGCCGCTGTGCGCGCCTCTGCGGCAGAGCGCGAGAGCGACTCGTCCGCGTCCCGGTGTTGATAGACGGCACTCTCGTGCTCGTCGCGCGCTCGGATCACGGTCGCCCGGCTGCGCTCGAGCTCGTGCGCTGCCTTCTGGGCAGCGTCGGTATGCGCCTGCGAGGTCCCGCGAAGGCGATCGAGGTTCTCCGCGCCGCGCATCTCCGGGCTCTGCTGGAGCGCGTGCTCTTCCGCGAGGGCGGCGGACTCATCGTGCCCGAGCTGAAGCAGCTGCGCGTCGAGCTCCGCGCGTCTGCGGGTGGCTGCCTCGAGCTGCTCTTGCGTCGCCCGGAGGTCGCGCTGAACGTCCTCATAGGCAGAGTGCGCGCGGCGCACGACCTCGGCGCGCCTCCGCGCCGCGATGCGGGAGTAGCGAGCGTATTCCTCGAGAAACGAGGCAACGCTCCCCTCTGCCACCCGGTAGCGCTCGAGCTCGCCACGGTCCGCTTCGAGGCTGCGGAAGGACTCTGCGACGTCCGCGAGGACGCTCTCCGGCAGCGGGCGCAGCGCCTGCGACAGAGCGTCGGAGAGCTGACGCTCGTCGAGTTGACGCGAGAGCTGTGGTTTTCGGAGCTGAATCAGGAGATCGACGAGCGCCGCGTAGCGCTGCTCGCCGAGTCCGAAGAGCGCCCGATCCACTGCGGCGCGATACGCGCTCGCCGCCGTATAGACGTGCCCGTGCTCCCCTATCGCGTCCACGAGCGCCGCGCGGCCAAGCGCCGCGCCTGCCGTGCTCTGCAAGTACAGGTCGCGCCCAATCCGCTGCTTCGTGATGAAGAACCACTTGTCCGCCACGCCGCGGCCCGCGACCGCGCTGAGGCCGCAGCCAATCGTCAGGTACTGCTCGGAACCATCCTCCTGCAGCCGCCCGAACTCGAGCCAGGTATAGCCGAGACGGTCCTTGTGGCGATTCATCAGGAGGTTCCACTCCATCCTCTTGGCCGGGTCGCCATCAGGCTCGACTCGATGGGAGGCAATGTCACCGTCGAGCAAGAAGGGCAGTTGAAGCGCGAGCACCCGCGACTTGCCCGTGCCGTTGTTGCCGCGCAAGAGCAGATGCCCCTGCTCGTAGCGAAACTCCTCAGAATCGTAGCGATAGAGGTTGAGGAGGCCTCCGCGGGTCGGCTGCCAGCGCTTCAGCTGCGCGACGGGGAGCCGCGTTACGCCGTCCTCCGGCCCCGCGTCGTTCGCCTGCGTCGGGTCGTCTGCGAACATCATGAAGACTCTCCGCTCGCTTCGTGATCGATGGATTTCGCCTCGGCGATCGCGTAGCGGGCGACGGCGGGCAGCGGGATGACGCCGCCGCTGACCCTCCGAACGAGGCCGAGCGCGTGCAAGCGATGGAGCGTGCGATCGACGAGCTCGACCTCCGCGCCGGGCTGCGTCGCGTCCTTTCGCCAGTGGGACCGGTGCGCGATCGCGAGGCGCGCGGCGAACGCACGGAGCGACTCGATCCCGACCGTCGCGCCATCGGGATGCTCGCGCAGGTGCTCGGCGAGGTGCTCGGCGAGCAGTAGCGCGAGGTGCCCCTCGGTGCCTTCTTCGGGCAGTCCGACGTCGGACAGCTCGCCCGACTCATCGACCATCGCAATCCCCTCTTTGCGGAGCTCTGCGCGGAGCCCCGTCGCCTCTTCGAGCTGACGGAGCAGATGCCCTCGCTGGCCCGTGAGATAGGCGCGCTCGTCCGCGTCGAGGTCGACGTAGTACGTGACTGGATCATCGAGCAAACGACGAGTGATCTGCGAGCGGAGTCGGCGGTTGCGCCCGTCGTCGGTGTCGAGCGCGGGCGTCGCGGTGATCGCTGCGATCCGCTCCACGAGGGTGTCGGCGTCCACCGTCGACGGGCCGCGTAGGACGCTGAGCATCGACGCGAACACAGGGCGGCGCACGTCGTAGAGCGCGTCTCCGTGCCCGTCGAGATACTGGCGCTCATCTCCGTGCACGTGCACGAGCGCTCGCTGGTCGAGGAGCCAGCGAATCACATGAACGAGGTCCCGGCGTCGATCGTGCTGCTGGAAGTCGATGGCCGGCGTACCGCTGAAGACAGGGTCGGCGGCGGCGGTCTCGATCTGCTTGGCGACCGTGCCGAGCGTGGTCTGTCGGTCGGCGCGCTCGATGGCGGCGAGCGCCAAGCAGAGGATGGCGTAGCGCGTCCGGGTGAACGGAAGTGCGTGATGGGGGTCGATCGCCGCGCGTGTGCCGTCCGCCGTATTTGCGGCGGTCTTGTAGAGTCGCGCGAGCTCGCTCGACACGCGGAGGCGCCACTGCGGGTGCCGGGCGAACCACTCGCGCAAATACTCTTGGTGTCGGCGGACGAGCGCGAAGTCGGGCTTCTGCGCTCCATCGGCGACGAGGAGTGGATGCTGGAGCAGCGCGCGGAGGGCGCGACGACGCTCGTTCGCAACGCCGATATCCACGATACCCAGGTTCGCTGGCAGGCTGGTCATACGTCGAGCTCTTGGAGAGTAGGTGTCTCGGCAACCGTGGACTCGACGCGTTCGTCGGATGCGGTGTCTGCGAACGCGTCTGAGATCGTCACGAGTTGATCGGGGCCGCGGAGGTCGCCGGTGCTCGTTCGAATTACTGCCTCGCGGCCACGTTCTCCGAGTGGCAGCGGTGAGAGGATGATGCGGAGACTGCCGTCTGAAGAGGTCGACTCGATGACCTCGGACTCCGAGGTGCGGGCGCCGAGCGCTTCACCGAGCAGGTCGAGCAGCAGCTGAAACTCGTCACCCTCGAGCATCCCGAACTCCGAGAGGCGCATGGAGCGACCGAGCGCCAAGCGCGTCCGTGCGCGGTCGAGCTGTTGAGCTTCGAGCTCGGCGAGCCGCAGCAGCGCGCGCTTTGCTTCGGAGCGATCGATGACGTTGTTCGTTCGGCCGCGGCGCGTGTAGCGCCCCGTCGTGCGCAGCCGAGGCGCGATACGGATGGGTGGAGCGTCGAGCCAGCTCGCCGTGGGCGGGACGGGATGCGCCTCGCGCTGCGCGAGCGTCTCCTCGTCGATGCTCAGGTGTCGCGCGGGCGTGAGCCCGAAGGCGGCCCGCCACAGGCGGTGCGCGTCCTCGTCGCTGTCCGTCTCGAGGAACCAGCGGGCGAGCACCTTGAGGTCTGCCGCGCGAT